>NZ_DASVFL010000021.1:0-7224 GCF_036380075.1 Lentzea sp.
GCTGCTGATCATCACGCACCAGAAGCCGACCATGGAGATCGCGGACGCGCTCTACGGCGTCTCGATGCGCGGTGACGGCATCTCGCAGGTGATCTCGCAGCGGCTGCGCACGTCCGCCGACGCACCGGCGCAGCAGCCCGCTGAGCCCGCCGCGGAGGCGACACCGGAACCGGCCGGAGCAGAGGCTTAGCGCCCGCTCGCGTCCAGCTCGGCTGCCTCTTCCGGCGTCGGCGCCGTGCCACCGAGGTGTGCCGGCGCCCACCAGGCACCGGGCTCGTTCGGGTAGGAGGCCTGCGCGGTGTCGAGCAGCTCCTGCAGCCGCGTGCGCAACAGGGAGTCACCGGAGTCGCCGGGGGAGGCCTCGAACGGCTCGCCGATGAGGATGGTGACCGGCACGTGCCGCTGGGTCAGGTCCTTCGGACGGCCCTTGGTCCACAGCCTCTGGGTGCCCCACAGGGCCACCGGGATGAGCGGGACGCCGGCCTCGTGCGCCAGGCGGTTCGCGCCGGACTTGATGTCCTTGACCGTGAACGAACGGCTGATGGTGGCCTCGGGGAAGATCCCGACCACCTCGCCGGTGCGGAGCGCGGACAGCGCCTGCTGGTAGGAGGCCTGACCCGCGCTCCGGTCGACGGGGATGTGGTGCATGCCGCGCATGAGCGGGCCTGCGATCTTGTTGGCGAAGATCTCGTGCTTCGCCATGAACCGCGTGAGGCGCCCCGACGGGTGCGCACCGTAGCCCGCGAAGATGAAGTCGAGGTAGCTGACGTGGTTGGACGCCAGCACCGCTCCACCGGTACGTGGGACGTGGTGCGCCCCCTCGACGGTGATCCGCACATCCAGCACCTTGAACATCAGCTTGGCTGCGGCGATCACCGGGGGATATACGCGATCCGACATGCTTCCGAACGGTAGCCTAGGAAAGCTACTGGCCGGTAGGGGCCCCTTCGTGCTCTCGCATGATCTTGGGCACGCCCGCCAGGTCCTCGTCGTTGCACAGCAACTTGAGGTCGTAGTACGGGTTTCCGTGGGTGTCGTCGTAGTCGAGATGAACTGCGATGACGTCCACGGGCTCGCCCAGCCACTCCTGGGTCTGCCGCAGCCAGGCGGCAGCACGTTCCAGCGCGGTGGGCAGATCATCGTCTCGGAACTCGACCGGCCGATACGGAACACCCTGGACACCGTCCCGGTTGTTCGGCGGCAAGGGCAGGTCGACGGCCACCCCGGATTCGTTGAGATCGAGTTGGATCGTTTCCTCACTCACCGTAGAAGAGTCCCCCACCCTCACCAGCCCTGCAAGCCCGAATCTGGGTGTCGTCCCGCGATCGTGAGGGGCATACCAGTGTCGGCGGGGCCGCCGGTGTGAGTGTTGTCTCCCGCGCCTACGAGGACCGCTTGAGGAACGCGATGTCCCGTTGCACCTTCGTGATCCGGTCGTGGGTCGGCAGGAACAGGTGCGACAGCGCCGCCAGCAACCGTTCGAGCTCTTCGGCCGCGCCCTCGGCGTCACCGGTCTGGTAGCGCAGGTTGGCGAGCAGCTGCCGCGTCTCGAGCGTGTCGGCGTGCTCGGTGCCGAGGACGCGCACCTGGTCGCGCAGCAGTGGCTCGCAGACGCCGATGGCCTTGCTGAACTGCTTCGCCGTGCCGAGGACCCTGGCGAGGTTCAGCCGGGCGGAGAGGGTCTGGAGGTCGTCCGGCCCCGCCGCCGCGGTGCGTTCCTTCACCAGCGCGCGGAACTCGGTGACCGCTCCCCGGAAGTCGCCCGCGTGCGCCTTCGACTCCGCCAGCTCGGCGCGGGCGGTGAGGGTGTCGGGGGGCTCTGGGGCGGGAGACATCCACGCCATTTTACGCGAGTCGGGGCGCCGGTCCGCCGTCGTCTCGGTACGCCCGAAAACTCCCTCGCTTCGAACGGCCGTGCGAGCAACCATTCCTCCTATGTACGACATCCGTTTCGCCGAACCTGGCGACCTCGGCGCCACGATGGCGCTGCTGGTCCGGCTCCAGGCCGACACCGCGCACCACATCGGGTACCTCGGTGAGACAGCCGACGAGCTCCGCGCGGAGCTCGGCGAGTTCGAGCCCAGCTGGGCCGACTGCACGGTGGTGGCCGTCGACGCCGACGACAACATCACCGGCATGCTCAGCGTGGAGGTCGACTCCGAGCTGAACCGCGCGTGGCTGCACGGCCCGTTCGTCGACGTCCCGGTCAACCACCCGGCGGGCAGCCGCATCTGGGACCAGACCGCCGACGCGCTGTTCCGGCGCGCCGCCGAGCTCCTCACCGGTGTCACCGACCTCGAGCTGTACGGCCACACCGCCCACCGGCGGCTGGCCGCGTTCGCCGAACGCCACGGCTTCTCCGCGGGCAAGGCGAGCGCCATCCACGTCCTCGACAACGGGGACCTGCGCACGTTGCTGCTGCGGGACGCCAAATGTCCCAGCGAACGCGAGATGCGCGTCCTGCCGACCGACGAGTTCGTGCACGAGGCCGTGGCCGTGCTGCACGAGCGATGTTTCCCGCGCACCTACTTGTCCGGCAAACAACTCGTCGAGTCCGATCCGGCCACCCGCACGGTCGTCGTCGCGATGGACGGCCGACGAGTGCTCGGGTACGCCGCGGGCAAGGCCCAGCCCGAGGAGTACTACGTCGACTTCGTGGCCGTCGAACCCGACGTCCGCGGTCAGGGCGTCGGTGCCGCCCTCATCACCGAGCTGCTGTGGAAGCTCGCGGCGGACCACGGTGCGAGACCGCAGGCCGCGGCGTCCATCTACTCGGGCAACGAGTCGTCGCAGAACATGTTCGCCCGCCTAGGATTCCGTCTTCACATCGAGCTCATCTCGTACCGGCACCCGGCGTGAGTGCCCGCCCGGGGGGTGCCGCAACGACAGCAACCCGCCCACGAGCAGGGTGACCGCCACCCCCAGGGGCGTGTTCCACCAGCCGGTCAGGGACTTCCGGGTGGCGTCGGCCTTCGCGAAGTCGATCGTCGGCGTGCTCCCGACGAACTTGACCCCGAGGATGACGAAACCGACGACGAGCACGGTCGCCACGAACGCGATGATCGCGTCCACCTGCGTGACGCGCTTGAAGACCAGGCCGAGGAGGAAGGCCCCGAGCAGCGCGCCGTAGGTGTAGCCGGCGATGCCGAGCGCCTGCACCACGATCGGGTCCGCCGTGGTCGCGTTCGAGGAGGCGAACACGCCCGCGCAGACGATCAGCAGGCCCGCCCACACCAGGGTCCAGATCCGGCCGTGGCGCAGGCGTTCCTCGTCGGTCATCGGGGTCTTGCGGATGCGTTCGTAGACGTCGGTGACCGTGCTGGAGGCCAAGGCGCCCAGCGACGACGAGAGCGCGGCCGCGAGGATGCCGGCGATCACGAAGCCGGACAGGCCGCTCGGCAGGTCGTTGACGATGAAGTGGGCGAACAGCTCGTCCTTGTTCGTGAGCCCCAGGTCCTTCACCGGGTCGACGCCCGCGTAGAACGCCCACATCATCACGCCGATGAAGAGGAAGAACGCGAACTGCAGGAACACCACGAACCCGGAGGCGATCAACGCCTTCTGCGCCGACCTCACGTCCCGCGTGGCCATGAGCCGCTGCACGATCAGCTGGTCCGCGCCGTGCGAGGCCATCGACAGCAGCGCGCCGCCGAAGAACGCCGCGACGAACGGGTAGGCGCCGGTCAGCGGGGACGAGGTGAAGTCGAACAGCTGGAACTTGTTGACGTCGGCGGCCTTGGCGAACCAGCCGTCCGGCAGCTGCCCGGCCAGCACCCAGATCACGACGACGCCGCCGAGGACGTACCAGAGCATCTGGATCGCGTCGACCCACACGACGGCGCGGGCGCCGCCGAAGAAGCTGTAGAACACCATCGCGATGCCGAGCGCCACCACGATCGCCCAGTAGGACGCGGTGATCCCGTACTCGGCGAGCACGACCTTGATCGGGATCGCCGTCGCGAACAGCCGGATGCCGTCCGCGAGCAGACGGGTGAAGAGGAACGTCACCGACGCCGTGGCGCGCATCCCGTTGCCGTACCGCTTGCCCAGGAACGCGTACGCCGTCACGAGGTCACCGGCGATGTAGCGCGGCAGCAGCACGAAGCTGACGATGATCCGGCCGACGATGTAGCCCAGCGCGAGCGTCAGGTACGTCATGCCGCCCTGCGCGGGTGTCGCCATGTAGGCGATCACCGGCACGCTCAGGACGGTCAGCGTCGAGGTCTCCGCGGACACCACGGACAGGCACACGACCCACCACGAGATGCGCTTCTCGCTCACGAAGTAGTCGGTGGACGACTTCTGCCTGCCGCCGATCGCCATGCCGATCAACGGCATGCCGACGAGGAACAGGGCGATGATCGCGAGGTCTAGTGCGCGCACTTCGGTTCCCCCACTTTCAGCTTGGTCACTGCGGTCGTGACGGGCTCCGGCAGCCTCAGCGGCCCGTCACCGGGCGTGATGCTGCCGAGCAGCCGCGGGCCGGACGCGCCGGTCGCGGACGGCGTGTTGCCCGGGATCCCGTGCCACGTCAGGAACCCGAGCAGGGCGGCGAGGTAGGCCTCCTTGCCGTCGCGGGGCAGGCCCAGCGAGTCGCTGATGGTCAACGGGATCGGGTCGAGCGCCTTGGTCAACGAGTCGACGAGCACCGGGTTGCGCATGCCGCCGCCGGACGCGACGACCGTGCTCGCGTCGTGGGCCCGGCACGCGTCCGCGATGGTGCGGGCGGTCAGTTCGGTGAGCGTGCGGAGCATGTCCTCGGCGGGCACGGTCGGGAATCCCTGGAGGTACTCGGCGTTGAACAGCTCCTTGCCCGTGGACTTGGGCCACGGCTTGGCGTAGTAGGGGTCGGCGAGGAGCTTCTTGAGGATGTCCTCGCGCACGCGGCCGCGGCTCGCGAACTCGCCGTCGGTGTCCTGTCTGCGCCTTCCGTCGGAGATGACCTCCATGACGGCGTCCAGGAGGGCGTTGCCGGGGCCGGTGTCGTAGGCGATGGGCGCGCTGCCGGGCCGGACGACGGTGATGTTGGCGATGCCGCCGATGTTCAGCGCGATGGCGGGCGCGTCCCCGGCGAGCCAGAGCGCGTCGAGCGTGGAGGCCAGCGGGGCGCCGTGACCACCGGCGGCGACGTCGCGCACCCGCAGGTCGGCGACGACGGGCAGCCCGGTCCGTTCGGCGATCCACGCGGGCTGCCCGAGCTGGAGCGTGCCGAGGCAGTCGCCGTCCTGCACCTCGTGGTGGACGGTCTGGCCGAGCGACGAGATCAGGTCCGCCGGTAGGTATCCGGCGGCGACTTCGCCGAAAGCCTGCCCGAGCGAGGTGTCGAAGGCGCACACTTCCGCGAGGGTCTGCGGCTTGGCGAGCAGGTCCTGGGGGAACGGGTGCTCGGCGCACTGCACCGGCACGAGCTCGACGACGTCGCCGTGGACCGACAGGTCGGCGACGGCGACGTCGATGCCGTCCATCGACGTGCCGGAAATCAGTCCGATCACCCTCACGACGTGTGGTCTATTCCACACCGCAGCCGGACGCAAGAGCTTTGGTGAAATCTTCGCCTAAATGAGCAGTACATGGTTGACGGCTCACATGCGGGCCTGTGAAACCATGGTCCCGTGTCGACGTCTTCCCTTGTCCTGATCCTCGTCGTAGTGGCGGTCGTGCTGATCGCCGCGCTGGTGACCGGCGTGGTGCTGACGCGTCGCCGCCGCATCAGCCTGACCCAGAAGGAGGAGGGTCCGCGCCCCGGCTCGTACCAGGCCTCGTCGGGCATCTCGCTGACGCCCGCGTCGCCGGACGCCCCCGCGGCGGAGGCCGTCGCGGTGTCCGAGGTGCCCGTCGCGCACCCGGCGGACCGGCCGGTTGAGCACCCCGTCGAGCATCCTGTCGCCGACCGGACCGAGGTGGACGGCCAGCCCGGTGTCGGGGACGACGCCTCGGTGCCGCGCGACTCGGTCAAGCGCGGCTTCGTCGAGGTCGACCTGCCGGTCGAGGCCTCCGAGGTCGAGGAGATCGAGCCGACCGCCGGACGCCTCGAGCGGCTGCGCGGCAAGCTGTCGAAGTCCCGCAACGCGTTCGGCACGTCGCTGCTCGGCCTGCTCGGTGCCGGCGACCTGGACGAGGACTCGTGGCAGGACGTCGAGGACACGCTGCTGATCGCCGACCTCGGCGCCGGCCTGACCACGGAGATCGTGGAGACCCTGCGGTCGCGGATCGCGACGTCGGGCGTGCGGACCGAGGCCGAGGCTTCGGCGTTGCTGCGGTCCGTCCTGGTCGACGCGCTCGAACCGAAGATGGACCGGTCCCTGAAGGCGTTGCCGCACGGCGGGAAGCCGGCCGTTCTGCTCGTCGTGGGTGTGAACGGTGTCGGCAAGACGACCACCACGGGCAAGCTCGCGCGGGTCCTGGTCGCTGACGGGCGCACGGTGCTGCTCGGGGCCGCGGACACGTTCCGGGCCGCTGCCGCCGACCAGTTGGAGACGTGGGGCAAGCGGGTCGGTGCGGAGACCGTGCGCGGGCCTGAGGGCGGGGACCCGGCTTCCGTCGCTTTCGACGCGGTGAAGCGGGGGATGGACGCTGGCGTCGACACCGTCCTGATCGACACGGCCGGGCGGCTGCACACCAAGGTCGGGCTGATGGACGAGCTCGGCAAGGTGAAGCGGGTCGTGGAGAAGCAGGCTGTCGTCGACGAGGTCCTGCTGGTCCTGGATGCGACCACCGGGCAGAACGGGCTCACCCAGGCTCGGGTTTTCGCCGAGCAGGTCGCCATCACCGGGATCGTGCTGACCAAGTTGGACGGTACTGCCAAGGGCGGGATCGTTTTCCAGGTTCAGCGGGAGTTGGGGGTTCCGGTGAAGCTGGTCGGCCTTGGTGAAGGGGCGGATCACTTGGCTCCGTTTGAGCCTTCCGCGTTTGTGGACGCTTTGCTCGGCTGATCTTGTCGGACCCCCTGAGTAGGTTGAGTTGTAAGGGGGTCTTCGGTTGGGGGGACGCCTGCGTTCGCTTGCGTTCCCCTGCGTTCCCCTGTTTCGTTGGCGGGTTTCTGTTGCGTGCTTCCACCTGGGGGCGCTGCCCCCAGACCCCCGGCAATCTCTTAGGTTCTAGTGGTCGTTGCAACGCCTGAGTTTTCAGGGGTTGTGATGTTCGAGATCCGGGAGGATCGGTCGGGTCGTAAGCGGTTGGATCGGGAACGGGCCGCTTATCTTGATCTTGTGGCGAGTGGTGTGA
>NZ_DASVFL010000022.1:0-10941 GCF_036380075.1 Lentzea sp.
TCGGGCTCACCGTCGCCGGGACGGTCACGGCGCACAAGCTGTGGAGCGGGGTGCTGCTGGTCCCGTTCCTGATCGCCGGTTTCCTGCTCTCCTCACCACTGCGCCGGCGCTTCGACGCGAAGGGCGTCCGGACGCCCATGCTGGTCGTCGCGGGCGCCAGCGCAGTGGTGCTCATCGTGCGGAGCGCTTTCCTCTGACCGGCCGGACTACGCGAACGGCTGCACGTTCGGCTGGAACACCTGGCCCTCGGCCGGAGCCACGAGGTCGACCAGGTAGCGGGCCACGGCGGCGTCGGTCGCGGCCGAGCGGCCCAGGATGCAGTGGCCGAACGAGTCGACGCTGATCAGGCGGGCGTTGCCGAGCTGCTTGGCCATGCGCTGCGCGAACACGTACTGCGTGGCCGGGTCGTAGTAGTTGCCGACCACGAGGACCGGGTTCGGCGTCTTGCGGTTCCACGGACCGATCCAGCGGTCCGGGTTGCGCGCCGGCCAGGTCGGGCACGCCAGCAGGTCGGACGCGGCCTGGTAGCGGCCGAACGTCGGCGACTCCTTCTCCCACTTCGCCGCCGTGGTGGCCCAGTTCTTGTTCGTGCGGGCGAACGGCTTGTCGATGCAGTTCACCGCGTAGTACGAGTCGTCGGCGGTGTACGGGGTCTCCGGCAGCGGGTCGACGTCCAAGCGGCCGGCGCCGTTGTTCAGCGGCGCCGGAAGGTCCACGACGGACTGGACGGCGGACGTCATGGGCGCCGGGTTCAAGGCGTTGTGGATCGACTGGAGCCACGTCACCAGCGCGGCGAACCGCGGCACCGAGTACAGGTCACCGGCGACCCGGCCGATCACGTCGGCCAGCGTCACCTGGGTGCCACCCGGCAACGTGACCGGGCCGCGGGCCAGGGCCGTCTTCATGGCCTCGAACTTCGCGCGGGCGTCACCGGCGAACGCGCACTTCTCCACCCCCGCGCTGTCGCACCGCTTCAGCATCGCGTCGAGGGCGATCTCGAAGCCCTGCGCGCGCTGCCGGTCGTACTCGGGTCCGTTGGTCAGGCGCAGCTGCGGGTCGACGTTGCCGTCGATCACGATCGCCCGCGACTTCGACGGGAAGATGTTCGCGTACGTCGAGCCGATCAGCGTGCCGTAGGAGAAGCCGACGAAGTTGAGCTGCCTGTCCCCCACCGCTTCGCGCATGACGTCGAGGTCGCGCGCGACGGCTTCGGTGGACATGTGGTTGAGCAACGGACCTGCGTTGATCCTGCAGTAGTCCGTGTAGGCCTTGGCGGACCGGATCGTGGTGCCGATCTCCTCCTTCGTGATCGGCAGCGCGGACCAGCCGGCGTTGACCGCGTCGGCCTCCTCCTGCGTGCGGAAGCAGCGCAACGGCGCGCTGCGGGCGACGCCGCGCGGGTCGAAGCCGATGACGTCGAACCGGTCCAGGACCGAGGCCTGGAAGTAGTTCTTGGCGACGGCGCCGCGCAGCAGGCCGGAGCCGCCGGGGCCGCCGGGGTTGAGGAAGATCGAGCCGATCTTGCGGGACGGGTCGTTCGCCGGCCGCTTCATCATGGCGATGCCGGTCTTCTCCCCGCGCGGGCGCGAGTGGTCGACGGGCACCTCCTGGACCGCGCAGGTCAGGCGCGCCCGCTCCTCGGGCGTCACGGTGGCGGGAAGCGTGGCGAGAACGTCCTCCGCGCACTGCCCCCAGGCAGCGGGTCCGACCGAAGGGGCCTGGGCGGAGGCGGTGCCCTGGCCGGAGACGACGGTGCCGAGCGCGAGAACCCCCGCGAGCAGAACACGCACAGATGCTGATGATGACGTCACGCGTGCACCTCATCACCGTCGGTACATCGTTTGTACCCGTCATTCGGAGGGTTCCGGGGGCGACGACCGCCGCCCCCGGAACGCTCGCGAACTAGAACGGCTGCGCGTTCGGCTGGTACACCGAGCCGTTCACGGGTGCGGTGAGGTCGACGAGGTACCTCGTCACCGCCGCGTCCGCACCGGCCGAGTCACCGAGGATGCAGTGGCCGAAGGCGTCCACGCTGATCAGGCGCGCGTTGCCGAGCTGCTTGGCCATGCGCTGCGCGAACAGGTACTGCGTGGCCGGGTCGTAGTAGTTGCCCACCACGACGACCGGGTTCCTGGTGTGGCGGTTCCACGGGCCGATCCAGCGGTCCGGGTGGCGCGCCGGCCACGTCGGGCAGGTCAGCAGGTCGGAGGCGGCCTGGTAGCGGCCGAACGTCGGCGACTCCTTCTCCCACTTCGCCGCGGTCGTGGCCCAGTTCTTGTTCGTGCGGGCGAACGGCTTGTCGATGCAGTTCACCGCGTAGTACGAGTCGTCCGCCGTGTAGGGCGTTTCGGGCAAAGCGCGCACATCCGCGCGGCCGCCGAGGTTGTTCAGCACCGGAACGTCCACAACGGACTGGATGCCGATGGAAGCGGCGGACGGGTTCTGCGCCACGTGGATCGACTGGAGCCACGCCGTCAGCGCCTTGAACGTCGACGGGCTGTACAGGTTGCTCGACGTGCGGCCGACGACGTCGGTCAGCGTGACGACGGTGCCACCGGGCAGCGTCGTCGGGCCCTTGCGCAGGTTCTCGCGGAGGTCGTCGAACTTCTTGCGCGCACCACCGGCGAACGCGCACTTCTCCACACCCGCGCTGTCACACCGCTTCAGCATCGCGTCGAGGGCGATCTCGAAGCCGCGGGCGCGTTCGCGGTCGTACTGCGCGCCGTTGGTCAACCGCAGCTGCGGGTCGACGTTGCCGTCCAGCACGAGGGCACGCGACTTCGACGGGAAGATGTTCGCGTAGGTCGCGCCGAGCAGCGTGCCGTACGAGAAGCCGACGTAGGTGAGCTGGCGGTCGCCGACGGCCTCGCGCATCACGTCGAGGTCGCGCGCGACGGCCTCGGTCGACATGTGGTTGAGCAACGGGCCGGCGTTGATGCCGCAGTAGTCCGTGTAGACCTTGGACTGCCGGATGGAGCTCGCGATCTCGTCCTTGGTGATGGGCAGCGCGAACCAGCCCTCGTTGACCGAGTCGGCCTCCTCCTGCGTGCGGAAGCAGCGCAACGGGGCGCTGCGGCCGACACCGCGCGGGTCGAAGCCGATGAGGTCGAACCTCTCCAGCACCTCGGGCGTGAAGAAGCTGGAACCGTAGGCGCTGTAGATCAGGCCGGCGCCACCGGGACCGCCGGGGTTGATGAACAGGGAGCCGATCTTCTTGGACTGGTCGGCGGCCGGGCGCTTCATCATGACCACGCCGGTCTTGTCGCCGCGCGGCCGCGAGTGGTCGACGGGCACGGTCTGGACGGCGCAGCTCACACGGGTGCGCTCGGCGGCGGGGATCTCGGCGAGCACGTCCTCCGCGCAGGGTCCCCACGCGGCGGGTCTGACGGCGGAGGCCGCTTCGGGCTGGGCGGAGGCGGTGCCCAGCCCGGAGGCGATCGTGCCGAGCGCGAGCGCACTGACGAGCGCCACGCGCACGGCACGCGAGGTTGCAGGAGTCATCGCAGCAGCCCACCACTGACGGCGAGCCGCTTGTAGGGCCTATCGGAGGGTGTTCGCCCGGTTACACCGCTCGGGCCAACGAGACCGCGAACCGGCCCTCGCTGTCGGTCCACCAGCGGTGCAACGCGAAGCCGCCTTCCTCCAGCTCCCGCCGCACGCCCTCCTCGCGGAACTTGGCCGACACCTCGGTGCGCAGCTCCTCGCCCTCGCGGAAGTCGACGGTCAGGCCGAGCTCGGCGAGCACCACCCGCTGGGGCTTCGCGGCCCGCAGGCGCATCTCGATCCACTCCTGCTCGGCGTTCCACAACGCCACGTGCTCGAACGCCTCGACGTCGAAGTCGCCGCCGACCTCGCGGTTGAGCACGTTGAGGACGTTGCGGTTGAACTCCGCCGTCACGCCCTGCGCGTCGTCGTACGCGCGCACCAGGGTTTCCGGATCCTTCACCAGGTCCGTGCCCAGCAGCAGCCACTCACCCGGCTCCAGCACGTCGCGGACCGTGCGGAGGAACTTCTCCCGCTCCTCCGGGATGAGGTTGCCGATCGTGCCGCCCAGGAACGCCACCAGCCGCGGCGACTCCCCCGGCAGCAGCGACAGGTGCTGCGTGAAGTCGCCGACCACGCCGTGCACCCGCAGTCCCGGGTAGTCGGCGATGATCGCGTGCGCGGCCTCGGTCAGCGCCGACACCGAGACGTCCTGCGGCACGAACTCCCGCAACGTGCCGTGCTCGCGCAACGCGCTCAGCAGCAGCCGCGTCTTCTCCGACGAGCCGGAACCCAGCTCCACCAACGAGTGCGCGCCGGTCGTCGCCGCGATCTCGGCGGCGCGGTCGGCGAGGACCTCGCGTTCGGCGCGGGTCGGGTAGTACTCGGGCAGGCGGGTGATGTCCTCGAACAACGCGCTGCCCGCCGCGTCGTAGAACCACTTGGGCGAGACCCACTTCGGGTCCGCGGTCAGCCCGGCACGCACGTCGGCACGAAGCGCGTGTGCGGCGTCCTCGGGTGTGAGGTGAACGTCCAGCACCGGCTCGGTCATATCGGTCGAACCTCCACAGTGGATGGATCAGCGAGCACGACGTGCCTGTCGGGGATCTCCCGCCACGCGTCGTCGCCGTCGAGCGGTTCGGAGGCGAGCGTGACGCTCTCCCCGTCGTGCAGGACCCACAGCGAGTGGGTCCAGGTCGTGCCGGCGATGACCGATCCGTCGGTCATCAGGAAGTTGAGCCGCGAGGCGGGGGCGACGGCCACGACCTCGCGGACGAGGCCGGCGAGGACGTCGGCCGGCGCGAGCCCGGCTTCGAGCCTGCGCCGCACGAGTGTCCACAGCAGAGCGGAGTCGGTCGGCGCGTCCATCGTCAGCAGGTCGGTCACCGGCACCGTGCCCGCGAGCCCCGCCACCGACTCCGGCCAGTCGGAGACACGTCCGTTGTGGCTGAACAACCACGTGCCGTCGGTGAACGGCGCACATGCCGGGTCGACCACCGGCATGCCCACCGTCGCCGACCGCACCGCGGCCAGGAACGCCGTGGACGCCGTGGTCCGCGCCAGCTGGCGCAGGTTGGCGTCCGCCCAGATCGGGCCCGCGCGGCGGTACCTCACCGGACCGGGGAACCAGCCCACGCCGTAGCCGTCGACGTTGACCGTGCCACCGCCGTGCATCTGCCGGGGCGCGTACGCCTGCCGCTCCAACGACTCCGGCGCGTCGAAGAGCAGGTCGTCCAAGGGCACGGCGGGGCCCAGGTACGCCAGATGGCGGCACACCGCTCAGGCGTCCCTGGCGCAGCGGAAGCCGGCGAAGATCTGCCTTCTGATCGGGTAGTCCCAGTTGCGGAACGTCGCGCGCACGGCGGAGGAGTCGGTGCCGAACGAGCCGCCGCGCAGCACCTTGTAGTCCGGTCCGAAGAAGACCTCGGAGTACTCCCTGTACGGGAACACCTCGAAGCCCGGGTAGGGACCGAAGTCGCTGGAGGTCCACTCCCACACGTCACCGATGAGCTGGTGCACGCCGCTCGGCGACGCCCCGTCCGGGTACGCGCCGACCGGGGCCGGGCGCAGGTGGCGCTGGCCGAGGTTCGCGTGCAGCTCGGTCGGTTCCTCGTCGCCCCACGGGTACCGGCGGGTCCTGCCGGTCGCCGTGTCGAACCGGGCGGCCTTCTCCCACTCGGCCTCGGTGGGCAGGCGCTTCTTCGCCCACGTCGCGTACGCCTGCGCCTCGTGGAAGCACACGTGCACCACGGGTTCGTCGGCCACGACCGGCTCGGTGACGCCGAAAGCCGTGCGCACGAACGAGTTCTCCTCGCGCTGCCAGAACCGCGGCGCCACGAGCTTCGCGGTCGTGCGGTGCTCCCAGCCCTCGTCCGTCCACAGGCGACGGTCGTCGTAGCCGCCCGCGAGGATGAACTGCGCGTACTCGCCGTTCGTCACCGGTGTCGTGTCGATGAAGAACGAGTCGACGTGCACGGCGTGCGCGGGACGTTCGTTGTCCAGCGCCCACGGTTCGTCCGACGTGCCCATCTCGAACGGCCCGCCCGGGACGAACACCTCCGTCGTGGGAACGAGGTTCCCGGACGGCGGAGCCGGGGCGTGCAGCACCGGGTCGCCCTTGCGCAGCTGGTGCGTGGCGAGCATCGTCTCGTCGTGCTGCTGCTCGTGCTGCACGATCATGCCGAACGCGAAGGCGTTCTCGACGAGCCGGCGGCCCTCCAGCGGCACCTTCTCCAGCACGTCGAACACCTTGCCGCGCACGTCGCCGACGTACTGGCGGGCTTCGCGGGGGTTGAGCAGCGGCAGCTCCGGCCGGACCGACCGGCTGAACTTGAACGCGTCGTAGTACTCGTCGATGTCGCTGCGGACGGGTTCGCGGCCGCCGACGTCGCGCACCAGCCACAGCTCTTCCTGGTTGCCGATGTGCGCCAGGTCCCAGACCAGGGGCGACATCAGCTTCGAATGCTGCCGGACGAGGTCGTGCTCGTCGACGGCGTCTGTCAGGGCGGTGGAACGCGCGCGCGAGCGCAACAGCTCCCCCGCCACCTGCTCGCGGAGTTCTTCGGTCACAGCTTCCCCTCAAGCTCCCGGCTGATGGTGCTGATCTGGTCCTCGGAGAGACCGGTGCGGTGCAACGCCTCGATGCCCAGTGCGACGACGTCCTGCGCCGCTCTGGCGATGCGTTCGTCCGCCATCCCGTACCGGGCGGCGACGAGCCACCGCCCGGCGGCCCGTTCCGTCGCCGCCAGCACTCCGTCCACGACGGACGGGTCGCTGAACAGCGCGACGAGCAGCGCACTCGGCGCGATCCACCCGCCAGGGGCGGGCGTGTCCAGGTAGCGGATCTCGATGTACCCGCGCGGCCGCACCGGCGGGAACATGAGCGACAGGTGGTAGTCGAGGTCGTCGCTGGTGGGGCTGCGGTCGAGCGCCCCGTCGATCCAGTCGGCGAACGTCAGCCTGCGCGGCGGGATCCAGCTCGGGCCCGGCCCGCGGACGACGATGACAGGGGTGTCCAGGACCCTCCGCGCGTACGCGGCGGCGGGATCGGCGCACACGGCGCTCGGCCTGGTGCGCACGGGATCCGTGCCGTACAGGGTGCGCATGCGGGCCGACGCCCAGCCGGCGTGCATGCCGCCGGTGCTGGGCGAGTTCGCGAACAACGCGTTGAGCACCGGTCCGAGCTGGTGCACGGCGGCCCAGCGGTCCTGGAGGTGCTTCTGCTCGCCGAAGTCGATGCACACCTGAAGGCCCGCGGTGTTGCACATCATCGAGATGCCGTCGCTGCCGAGCTCGGCGAACGCGTGCTCCATCGCCGCGTACCGGGGCACCCGCAGCATGCGCGTCGGGCCGCGGTGCTGGTCGGCGCCCTTGTCGCCGAGCACGAGGTCGTGGTCCGCGAGCATCGCGGTGAGGTGGGAGACGTCCTGGGCGACCGTGCGGAAGAGGTCGGGGAGGCTGGTGCAGGGAGGAGTGGAGATCTCGACCTGCCCGCCCGGTTCGACGGTCAGCGGGGTGCCGCTGGGAAGCGGCCTCTGCGGGCTGTCCGGAACCAGTGTCGGTGGTGCGTGGTCGCCGAGCGCGGCGGCGAGCCGTTGTCGATCGAGGACCTGTGACGGGTCTTCGGCGTGGTGCACGGTCCACTCGAGCTCCACGCCGAAGAGCCTCGGAGGTCCGTGCTTGAAACAGACCGAGGCGACGTACGCCTCGGCCTCGGCGCGGTCGGCGAACCTCACCGGCGCCGGTTGGTCACGCAACGCAGTCACGTTGCCACACTCCCCGTGATCGTCTGGCCCAGTCGACGCTACACGCGGGATCCGGCGCTCGCAGCTCTCAAATCCTTACGAAAGTGGTGTTGTGTCAGGACGCACGGGTGCGCACAGGCAAGGCGTCCCGGTCCTCGGCGAGGACGGCGACGAGGTCGACGACCGTCCTGGCCACGAGCAGGTCGATCAGGTGCGCGCCGGCGCACGCGGGCAGCCGCCAGCCCAGGCGCTCGGCGAGCGCCGACAGCTTGACGATCTCCTGCGACTCCATGTCGGAGAGGGTATTGCCGGATTCGGGCCGCTTCACGCAGCCAGGCGCGGTGATCCACTCGAACGGGCGCGCCGGCCGGGGTGACCCGTGAAGATCACACCAACGGGAGTGTTCAATCCGTACGTACGGATTGGATTTCACGCCTCTGCCCTGCAACCATCTACCGGTGCCCAGGGTGAGCCAGGACCACCTCGACGCCCGCCGCCGTCAGATCCTCGACGGCGCGCGTGCCTGTTTCGCGCGACACGGCTACGAAGGCGCCACAGTACGCCGTCTCGAAGAGGCGACGGGACTATCCCGCGGTGCGATCTTCCACCACTTCCGCGACAAGGAGTCGCTCTTCCTCGCCCTCGCGGAGGACGACGCGCTGCGGATGGCCGACGTCGTGGCGGAGCAGGGTCTGGTCCAGGTCATGCGCGACCTGCTCGACGAGCCGGAGAAGCGCACCGAGGAGCACGCCGCCGACTGGCTCGGCACGCGGCTGGAGGTGTCGCGCCGGCTGCGCACCGATCCCGACTTCCGGGCGCGGTGGGCCGAGCGCAGCGAACAGCTCACGGCGGCCACGCGGCAGCGCCTGATCCGGCAGCGCGAGGCCGGCAACCTGCGCGACGACGTCGACGTCACGGTCCTCACGAGCTTCCTGGAACTGGTGCTGGAAGGTCTCGTGTCGCACCTCGCGATGGGACTGCCCGCCGACGACATGGAACCGGTGCTCGACCTGGTCGAGGAAACCGTGCGCCGCCACCGCAGAAGCTCTTGAACGTTCGCGGTGCACACCGCAAGGTGAGTCCATGAAGACCGCCGTCCAGTTCTTCGCGCTGCGCACTCTCGTCCGTGGCTATGCGCTGCTCGGTGACCCGTACGCGGGCGTGATGGCCTCACCGCCCGACCGCGACCCGTACGCCATGTACGAGAAGATCCGCGCCAAGGGCGACATGGTGCGCAGCCGCATGCGCGCGTACGTCACGCCGAGCCGGGCGATCTGCGACTCGGTGCTGCGGGACAACAGGTTCATCACCGCCACGTTCGACGAGGCGTCGATGGTGCCGATCACGCTGGTCCAGGACGGCCGGAAGGTCGTCAACCCGGTGCAGGACTCGTTCCTGATGAAGAACCCGCCGGACCACACGCGGCTGCGCAAGCTCGTGCAGCCGTTCTTCACGCCACGGGCGCTCAAGGACCGCACGCAGTCCATCCAAAAAATCGTGACTGACCACCTCGACCGGCTCGGCCCGAGGTTCGACCTGGTGCGGGACTTCGCCTCGCAGGTGCCGATCCAGGTGATCGCGGACCTGCTCGGCATCCCGGACGGCCACAAGGACACGTTCGCGCGGTGGGGCAGCGCCCTGGGCGAGACGCTCGACGGCGTCTGGTCGCACAAGCAACTCCAGAACCTGCACGCCACGATCGTCGAGTACAACGACTTCATCGACGTGCTCATCGACGAACGCCGCCGCGCCCCGCAGGACGACATCGTCAGCCACCTCGTGCAGCAGCACGACGACCTCAGCCGCGAGGACCTCGTCGCCACGACCGGTTTGCTGCTTTTCGCCGGATTCGAGACGACGGTCAACCTCATCAGCAACGGCGTGCTGAAGGCGTTCGAGAACCCGCACACCGTCGCGCCACTCGCGCAAAGTCCCGAGTACGCCGAAGGATTCGTCGAAGAAGTGCTGCGACTCGACCCGCCCGTGCAGTACACGATCCGCTGGCCGAAGGAACGACTGGAACTCGCGGGCGTGAGCCTTCCCAAGGGAATGCCGGTCATGCTGATGCTGGCGGCGGCGAATCGAGACCCGCGCGTTTTCAAGGACCCGCTGAAGTTCGACCCGACCCGGTCCAACGCGCGCGAGCACCTCGCGTTCAGCGCCGGAATCCACTACTGCGTCGGCGCGGGACTGAGCCGCATCGAGGGCGCGATCGCGTTGCACGAACTGTTCAAGCGATTCCCGGACCTCACCCAGGACGGCCCCGTGTCGCGGCGGAAGTCGAAACTCATCCGCGGCGCTTTGCGCCTTCCGGTGCGCTCCAGCGAAACCACGCGGTCACTCACCGTGAAGCCGGGCTGACGAAAAGCGAAATTTGTTGCAGCACGTGCGCTACTTCACCCGCGTGGAGCAATGTTCGTGCCCCAATGACACATCTGCGTAGTGCATTCTTAGAGGTGAGAGGGAGACCCGCCGCACCGCCGCCGCGACGGGCCTCCCTCTCACCCTTTTCCGGGGGTTGGTGTGGGGCCGGGTCGGCTGGGCTCCGCTTGGCGGTGAGGGCTTGGCGGTGTCTGGGGTTCGGGTCGCGGCGGGGGCTCGATGACGCCGGGGACCCGCTCATGACAGAGGCTCGGCGCCCCCAGGACCCGACTTACGATGGGTACGGCTCACGCCGGTCCGCCTCGCGTTGAGGGTGCCCCTCGCGTTGAGGTACCCCTCGCGCAGAGGGTTCCCTCGCGGCGAAGTCGACCGTGCGCCGAAGTCTCCTCACGCGGAGAGCCTCTCGCTGAGCGCTTCTCGCGCTGAAGGCCCCCTCGCACCGTAGTTCGCAGAACACCGAGGGTCCCCCTCCGCCACGAGGAACCCCACTGAGCCTTCCGCCACCAGGCGCACCTGACGCGGCGCACTCACCCAGTGCACCCCAGCCGGCACGCCCAACCCGGCGGCGCGGCAGGCCCCCACCCCTACCGCGCCTCCCGAACCAGCCCTACTCCACCCCCGCCATCAGCTTCTTGATGGCCGGAGCCGCCACCGCGAGAGCCCCGCCGAGCACCACGGCCGCGCCGCCCAACGTGAAGAAGTACGCCGAAGGGCTCGTCGTGTAGAACTTCACGAGCTGCGCGGCCACGCCGGTGCCGGCCGACACCGCGAGGAACCACAGGCTCATCGTCTGCGAGGCGAACGCGCGCGGTGCCAGCTTCGTCGTCGCCGA
>NZ_DASVFL010000023.1:0-5517 GCF_036380075.1 Lentzea sp.
CCGCTCCGCGCACACCGCGAGCACGTTCGCGACGCTCATGCAGGCGGACGCCGTGCTGCTGGTCTCCGACGCCACGGGCGAGCTGACGTCGGCGGAGATGACGCTGCTCAAGAAGGTCATGGAGGCCTGCCCGAACGTCACGGTGGTCGTCACCAAGATCGACCTGGTGCCGAGCTGGCGTGCCGTCGTCGAACGCAACCGGGTCCTGCTGGCCCGCGCCGGTGTCCGGGCGAAGCTGATCCCGGTGTCGTCGGCGCTGCGGCTGCGCGCCGCGAAGACCGGCGACCAGGTGCTCAACACCGAGTCGGGGTTCCCGGAGCTGCTGGCGTGCGTGCAGCGCGACATCGTCGCGTCCGCCGACCTGCTGGCCCGCCGCGCCGTCGCCGTCGTGGCGTCGAGCGCGATCACCCAGCTCGTCACGCCGTTGCGCGAGGAGCTGACGGCCCACGACTCGTCGCACACGACCGCGACGATCTCCACGCTGCAGGAGGCGCAACGGCGCGTGGACGAGCTGCGCCGCCGGTCCGCGCGCTGGCAGAACGTGCTGAACGACGAGATGGCCGACCTGGTCTCCGACGTCGAGTACGACCTGCGCGACCGGACCCGCCGGATCCTGCGCGAGGTCGACAAGACCTACGACGAGGCCGATCCCGCGGTCGGCTGGGACAAGTTCGAGCAGTGGCTGGAGGACAACCTCAACGAGGCCGCGACCACGAACTTCGCCTGGCTGATGGAACGGGCGGAGTGGGTGGCCGCGAAGGTCGCGAAGAACTTCCCCGTCTACCGCGAGGACCTGATCCCCGGCTCGGTGCTGCCCGACGACCTGCTGGAACCCGCCAGCAGGCTGGAGAAGCCGAAGATCGAGCCGTTCTCGGTGCCGCAGAAGCTCTTCACGGGTCTGCGCGGCTCCTACGGCGGCGTGCTGATGTTCGGCCTGGTGACGTCGCTGGCCGGCATGCCGCTGATCAACGTCATCTCGCTCGGCGCCGGCGCGCTCTTCGGCGGCAAGTCCATTCTGGACGAGAGCGACCAACGGCTGAAGCGCCGCCAGGCCGCCGCGAAGGCCGCCGCCCAGCGGCACGTCGACGACTTCTTCGTGAAGTTCTCCAAGGACGTCCGCGACTCCGGCCGGCACATCCAGCGCTCGCTGCGCAACCACTTCAGCACCCTCGCCGAGGAGCTCCAGGAGACGTTGCTGGAGTCGGCCCGCAGCGCCAAGCGCGCGATCCAGGACGACCAGACCGACCGCGAGCGCCGGATGCGCGAGGGCCGCAAGGAGCTGGACAAGCTCGTCAACCTGTACAAGCGGGTGCAGGCGCTCGGGGGTCCCGCCATGGAGCTCACCGCGTGACACTGGACCGCGTCGTCTGGTCGATGCTTCAGGAGGCGATGGGCGTCTACCGCGACAGCCCGCGCGCCACGGCGTGGCTGCGCTCGCACGCCGAGCGCTACACCGAACCCGTGCGGATCGCCGTGGCCGGCCGCGCGCACATCGGCAAGTCCACCGTCGTCAACGCGCTGATCGGCGACGAGTTCGCGCCGCAGAGCTCGTTCGTCTGGTACCGCGGCGGAACCGAGCCGCGGGCGCACGTGTTCTCCGGTCCCGGCCGCCCGCACGAGGTCGGCATCGGCCGGCGGGGCGCCCGGCACCACGTCGAGACCGGCCAGTTCGACCGCGCCGACAAGGTCGTCGTCGAGTGGCCGTCGCGGACGCTGCGGGACGTCGTGCTGATCGACACCCCGTCCGAGGCGACGCCGGAGCAGGTGCTGGGCGACGCGGACGCGTTGCTGTACCTGATGCGGCACGTGCAGGACGACGACCTGAAGTTCCTCCAGTCCGCCAACGACCACCCGATCGCCCGCACCGCCGCGATCCACACCGTCGCGGTGCTCGCCCGTGCCGACGAGATCGGCGCGGGACGGATCGACGCGCTGTCGTCGGCCAAGCAGATCGCGCGCCGCTACCGGCGTGACGTCGCCGTGCAACCGTTGTGCCAGAACGTTGTCTCGGTCGCCGGGCTGCTCGCCGTCGCCGCGAAGACGTTGCGGGAGGACGAGTTCGGGGCCCTGCGGGTCCTCGCGTCCCTCGGGCGGGAGGAGCTGGAGGACCACCTGCTGTCGGCGGACCGGTTCGTCGGCGAGCAGTTTCCGCTGGCGATGGACCCGGTGGTGCGCCAGGCGTTGCTCGAACGGTTCGGGATCTTCGGCGTCCGGCTGATCACCGCGCTGATCCGGCAGGGCTTCGACTCGCAGGTGAAGCTCACCGGCCAGCTGGTGCAGCGCAGCGGGCTCGGCGAGCTGCGCGACTCGATCGCGATCCACTTCACCGAGCGCCGGGAGGTCCTGAAGGCGCGGTCGGCGTTGCTGGCGCTGGACGTGCTGCTGCGGATGGAACCGCGGCAGCACGCCCGCAAGCTCGTGGCCGACCTGGAACGGGTCGTGGCCTCCGCGCACGACTTCCGCGAGCTGCGGCTCGTGGCGGCGTTGCAGTCCGGGCGCACGAAGCTGCCCGCCGAGCTGCAGACCGAGGCGCTGCGGATCGTCGGCGCCGAGGGCACGGCTCCTGCGGCACGGCTCGGGTTCGAGTACGAGGCCGATGCACGTGAGCTGCGGGAGGCGTTGCTCGACGCGCTGGTGCGCTGGCAGGCGCAGGCCGCCGACGTGCACGCGGCCAACCAGCACCGGAAGGCCGCCCAGGTCGTCGTCCGCACCTGCGAGGGGCTTCTCCAGCAGTTGTCCTAGTGCACGATGGGTTCATGGAACTCGTGCGTTGGGCGGACGACCACTTCGAGCACTTCCTGCGGTGGGCGGTCGACCCGAGGATGACGACGTTCATCGCCGAGGGGCGGCCGTGGACGCGGGAGTACGTGGAGCTGCGGCACGCGCAGGCGCTGCGGCACTGGGAGGACCACGGCTTCGGCATGCACCTGGTCGTCGAGGACGGCGAGGCCGTCGGGCTCGGGCAGATGCTCGACGGCGACCTGGGCGAGATCGAGATCGGCTACTGGATCGACCCGGACCACTGGGGCCGCGGCGTCGCCACGCGGGTCGCCGAGCAGCTGCGGGACAAGGCGCTCGCCATCGCCGACCGGGTCGTCGCGGGTCACCAGGCGGAGAACACCGCGTCCGGCAGGGTGCTGGAGAAGGCCGGGCTGAGGTACTACACGACCACGATCAAGCACGGAAGACTTCAGCACTGCTACGCGTTGCAGCGGGGTATGAGCGACACGGGGGTACTGCGCTACAGCGCGTTCACGAAGGATCCGGCAGGCGGCAACCCGGCGGGCGTCGTGCTGGACGCGTCGGGGCTCTCCGACGAGGAGATGCTCGCGATCGCCGCGAAGCTGGGCTACTCGGAGACGGCGTTCGTGGTCCCGTGGGCCACCGAGCGCGTGTTCGACGTCCGGTACTTCAGCCCCAAGGCCGAGGTGCCGTTCTGCGGGCACGCCACGATCGCCACGTCCGTCGCGCTCGCCGAGCGGATCGGTGACGGGCCGCTGACGTTCCACACGCCGGCCGGGGAGATCACCATCGAGACCGCCGACGGCACGGCGACGCTGACCAGCGTCCCGACCAGCACGTCGCCCGCGGACCATGAGCTGGTGGCGGCGGCGCTGAAGGCGTTGGGGTACGAGGAGATCGGCGACGGACCGGTGCACGTCGGCTTCGGCGGCGCCCGCCACCTGATCATCCCCCTGCGCGACCGGGAACAGCTGGCTCGGCTCGACTACGACTTCGACGCGTTGCGCGACCTGATGCTGGCGCACGACCTGACGACGGTGCACCTGTTCTGGCGCGAGTCCGCGGACCTCGTGCACGCCCGCGACCCGTTCCCGGTCGGCGGTGTCGTGGAGGACGCGGCGACGGGCGCGGCCGCCGCGGCGTTCGGCGGCTACCTGCGCGACCTCGAAGGGCCGCAACGGTTCGTCATCAGCCAGGGCGAGGACATGGGCAGGCCGTCGCGGCTGGAGGTCGACGCCACGCGGGAGGACCGGCGCGTCAGCGTGACCGGCGCCGCCGTCGTCATCCCTTGACGGGTTCCGGCACCACGACGTGGATCTCGCGGTCGGTCTTGCCCTGGTAGTCGTCGTAGTCGGGCCAGACCGCGGTCATGAGCCGACACCGCCATGGGTCCGACGCTACTGCCGTGGAGCGCAGGGTGCACGGCAGCAGCGTCGAACCGAGGGGTGCGCACCCTCCCGCGCCGGACCCGTTGCGCTGCCGCAAGCGCCGGGCCGGAAGATCGATCGAAGTCACTATGCCCCGATCGAAGGGTGGCGGCGCATTCAGAAGGGGGATACAAGGTCTTTATGCCCGAGCTGGAGCTCCGCCACCTCCGAGCGGTACGCACGATCGCCGAGGAGGGCAGCGTCACCAGGGCCGCCACGCGGCTGGGACTGACCCAACCGGCCCTGTCCGCCCAGCTGCGCACCGTCGAGAGACTGCTCGGCGGCCAGCTCTTCGACCGGACGCGCAACGGTTGCGTCCCAACGGACCTCGGGCGCCGGGTGCTGGGCACGGCCCGGCTGGTGCTCGACGAGATGGCGCAGCTGACGAGCACGACCCGTGCTTCCGGCCGGCGCGGGCCGTTGTTCCTCGGCTGCATCCCGATCCTGTACTTCGCCACGCTCGTGGAAGGGCTGCGCGGGCTCAACGCCGACGTCCGGGCGGAGGTGCGTCCGTCTTCCGCGGAGATCGTGGACATGTTGGAGGCCGGGCAGGTGCACGTCGCGCTGTTCGAGTTCTTCGACGGGATGCACGCTCGGGATCTCGCCGGGATCGAGTTGCGGAAGCTCGTCACCGAGCCTGCATTCGTGGCCCTGTCGGAGTCGGATCCGTTGGCGGGGCTTGAGGAAGTCGAGTTGGGGCAGTTGGCTGATCGGGACTGGGTCACCCCGCCCAAGCCTCACATCGGGTCTCGGACTCAGATGTTCCAGGTTTGTGCTGACGCCGGGTTCGTGCCTCGACTCACCCACCACACCGGGGAGGCGAGCATGGCCCGGGGGTTGGTTGCCTCTGGGTGTGTTTCGTTTGCTGCTGCGCCGTCGCGGGGCGGGGACGGGATCGTGATCCGACGGTTGCGGGGGATGCCGTTGATGACCGACATCTTCGTTGCCACTCGGCGGGATTCTCCTGTGGCTGGGCGGGCTCATGAGGTTTTCGCTCGTGCGGCCGATGCTTATCGGTCCGTGTTGGATCGGAACCCGGAGTACCGGAAGTGGTGGGATGCCCATCCTGAGGCGCATCCGGAGTTCGCGTAGAGGTTCGTGGGCCCTTGGTTCCAGCGTGGTTCCGTTGCGTTGGGCTGTGCCTGTTCCAGCGTGGGCGTGCACCTCGGACGAAAGACTGGGGTTCATCGCCGCTGCGCGACGATCCGCGATTGGGGCTTGACTTCGGGGCCCTTGCGAGGCGCTGTGGTCGGCCGGAAAACGGCCGGACGCTTCGCGACCGGCCGAGCCCGAGAGGGGTAGCACCTCGCACCCAAAGTCAAGCCCCAATCGCACAAGAACGGGTGGG
>NZ_DASVFL010000024.1:0-45499 GCF_036380075.1 Lentzea sp.
CATCCCCGCTCCCGTCGCGGCCGCCGCGGTGCTGATCTTCGCCTCGACCGAGGGGGCGTCGCCGCCCTCCGGCGCGCCGATCTACGTGGCCGCCGGCATCGCGCGGGTCGATCCCGTGAAGACGTTCCTGCCCCTGCTCCGGTACTACTGCCTGCCGATCCTCGGCATGGGCGTGCTGATCGCCGTCGGCGTGCTCCCCGTCTGAAGGAGGAACTGATGGAAACCGCTACCAGGACGACAGGTGTCGCCGCCGTCCTCTTCGGAGTGTCGGTCGTGTTCTTCCTCCTCGCCGGGCTGGCGATCGTGGTGGGTCAGGCGGTGGCGCTGGCCGCCGGGGACGCCACGGCGGCCCGGCACTGGGCGGGTGCCGTCGCGCCCTTCGCGTTCGGCGGCGCCTCGGTGGCCGGACTGCTGTCCTTCGCCCTCTCCTACGGGGAGAAGAACAAAAGTGACTGACGACGACCACCCGTCCTACGCGGAGCTGCTCCACCGCGACCCACCCGGTTCCAGCTGGGGCGTGTTCGGCGGCGACCCCGAGCGCGGGACGGCGAACTTCGCGGGAGCGGCCCAGGTGGCCGCGGTGGCCGCGACCGTCACGCGCGGGGCGGTGTTCAGCCTCGACCACGCGCTCGACGCGTTCGACCCGCCGATGGCGCGGGCCCGGTCCGCGCCGCGGCACGAGCTGTTGTCCGCCCACGAGAACTCGCGCGACGACGTGCTGCGCGAGTTCTACCTCCAGGCCACCTCCCAGCTCGACGGCCTGCGCCACCGCCGGGCGACCGGCCACGGCTTCTACAACGGCGTGCCGGACTCGGAGATCCGGGCCGGGCGGCCGGCGCTCGGTGTGCAGCGGTGGGCGGAGAAGCCGATCGTCGGCCGCGGTGTGGTCGTTGACATCTCGGAGGGCCTGGACCACCGGCTCGGTCCCGCGCTGGACGTCGAGGTGCTGGACCGGGCCCTGCGGGCGCAGGGCGAGGAGGTGCGTCCGGGTGACCTGGTGCTCGTGCACACCGGGTGGGCGCGGTGGTTCCTGGACGCGGACCCGTCCGTGCGGGCAGAGGTCCGCGAGGCGCGGCGGGCGACCGGGTTCCGGCAGACGCGCGACCTGCCGGCGTGGCTGTGGGACCACCGGGTCTCGGTGTTCGCCACGGACACGTTCGCCGTCGAGGTCCTGCCGGTCGCCGCGGACACGTTCCTCGCGGACGCGCCCGACGACGCCGGGATGATGCACCAGGAGCTGATCGCCAAGCTCGGCGTCCCGCTCGGCGAGCTGTGGAACCTGACCGGTCTCGTCGAGGACAGCCGCGCGCACGGCCGGTGGGACGCGCTAGTCGTCGTGAAGCCGCTGCACCTGGTGGGCGGGGTCGGCTCGCCGCCGAACGCGACGGCGCTGCGGTAGACGGCGGTTCGCGGAAGGTCTTACCACTGTGTGGAAGGATGGCGTCGTCAGCGATGATCTCGCAGGAGGCGCGATGTCCGACCCGGCCAAGCCCGCGACCAGCATGCGGTCCCTCGAACGCGCCATCGACATCCTCGAGGTCATCGACAGCAGCCACCACGCGCTCCGCCTGACCGACGTGGCGCGTCAGGCGGGTCTGCCCATCCCGACGGCGCAGCGCATCCTGGGCGTGCTCGAAGCGCGCGGGCGGGTCGAACGCGACGCCAACGGCTACCGCCCCGGCGTCGGCCTGGTCTTCGGCGCGCACGCCTACCTGACGACCAGCCCGTTGCTGAACGCCGCCCGCCCGGTGCTCCAGGACCTGGCCGCGGCGACCGGCCTCACGGCGTCGTTGTTCAAGCGCATCGACTGGTCCCGCGTCGTGCTGGCGCGGGTCAGCGGCGCCGCTCCCCTGCGCTACGAGCTGCCGATCGGCGAACGGCTCCCGCTGCACCTGGGCGCGGGCAAGGCGCTGACGGCCCAGATGCCCGAGGACGAGCTGGTGGAGTTCCTCGACCAGCTCACCGGCCACACCTACGCCGACGGGTCGGCCGTCAGCCGCGACGACTTCATGGCGGAGCTGGCGGGCATCCGCAGTCTCGGTTACTCCCACGCCCGCGGTGAACGCGAGCCCGGCATGGCCTCCGTCGCGGCGCCCGTGCCCGCCCCCGGCGGTGGTGCGACGGCCGCCGTCCAGGTCACGGGCACCTCGGCGGACGTCCCGCCGGACAGGGTGCCCGAACTGGGCGCGGAGCTGCGGCGGGCGGCGCTGGCGATCTCCCGCCGCATCCCCTGACGACCCGCCCGAAAAGATCTTCAAACTTTTCCGGCGGCTGTGTCGGATCCGGTCGAGCATGTTCGTAGCAGGGGTGAGGCCTCCCGCGGAGGTGGCCACGACCCTGGAGGAACCATGAAGCTCACGACCATCACCCAGATCACCCTCGACGGCGTCGTGCAGGGCAACGGCGGCGCGTCGGAGGAGGACCGCGGGAACGGGTTCGAGCGCGGCGGCTGGGCGCTGGGCAAGGGTGACGCCGAGACCCACGCGTTCATCCGGGACACCTACGCCCGCGCCGACGCGTTCCTGTTCGGGCGGCGGACCTACGACCTGTTCGCCTCGTCGTGGGGGTCCATGACCGAGCAGGACGCCCCCGGCTGGGAGGCCGTCGTGCGGGCGCTGAACACCCGGCCGAAGTACGTGGTGTCGACGACGGCGGGGGACCCGGCGTGGGCCGGCACCACGTTGCTGCCCGACGCGGCCGCGATCGCCGGACTCAAGGCGAAGCCCGGCGGCGAGCTGCAGGTCCACGGCAGCGGCACGCTGGTCCGGTGGCTGCTGGAGCACGACCTGGTCGACGAGATGACGCTGGTCGTGGTGCCGGTCGTGGTCGGCCAGGGCACGCGGCTGTTCCCGCAGGACGGGCCGGACCTCGCGCTCGACCTCGTGGAGTCGCGCGCCGACTCGAAGGGCGTGACCACCCAGGTCTACCGGCCGGCCGGGCGCCCGCGGTACGCGGGCCGCTGAAGCACGGGAGAGGATCGTCCGATGCGGTACCTGATCTCCGTCGTCGACGACGGCACCGGCATCACCACCCCGGAGGTGGACGCCGCGATCGACGTGTTCAACGACCGGCTGCGGGCCGAGGGCCACTGGGTGTTCGCGGGCGGCCTCGCCGCGCCCGCCACCGCCACCGTCGTCGACAGCCGGGACGGCGAGGCCCTGGTCACCGACGGCCCGTTCCTGGAGTCGAAGGAGTACCTCGCCGGCTTCTGGATCATCGAGGCACCCGACCTCGACGTGGCGCTCGCGCTCGCGGCCGACGGGTCGAGGAGCTGCCACCGCAAGATCGAGGTCAGGCCGTTTCAGTGACCGACGCGGTCGCCCGCGCCCACCGCGAGGAGTGGGCGCGGATCGTCGCCGCGCTGACCAGGCGCTTCGGCGACCTCGACCTCGCCGAGGAGGCGGCGGCCGAGGCGTTCGCGACGGCCGTGGAGCGCTGGCCGTCCGACGGCGTGCCGCCCAACCCCGGCGCGTGGCTGACGACGACCGCCCAGCGCAAGGCCATCGACCGGATCCGGCGCGAGAACAAGCGCGACGGCAAGCACAGGGAGGCTCACGTGGTGCACGACCCGGCCGAGCCCCTCGGCGTGATCGACGACGACCGGCTGCGCCTGGTCTTCAGCTGCTGCCACCCCGTGCTGGCGGCCGAGGCACGCGTCGCGCTGACGTTGCGGATGGTCGGCGGCCTGACCGTGCCGGAGATCGCGCGGGCCTTCCTGGTGGCCGAGAGCGCCGTGGGCCGGCGGATCACCCGCGCGAAGGCCAAGATCAAGGCGGCGCGCATCCCGTACCGGGTGCCGTCCGCCGAGGACCTCCCGGCGCGCGTCGGCGGCGTGCTGACCGCGTTGTTCCTGGTGTTCAACGAGGGCTACCTCGCCACCGGCCCCGGCACCGACCCCGTGCGGCACGACCTGACCGCCGAGGCGATCCGGCTGACCCGCCTGATCCGCGCCCTGCTGCCCGACGACGGCGAGGTGACCGGACTGCTGGCGTTGATGCTCCTCACCGAGGCGCGCCGCCCGGCCCGCGTCTCCGCGACCGGCGACCTGGTCCCGCTGGACGAGCAGGACCGCGGCGCCTGGGACCGGACGCTGATCGCCGAGGGACACCAACTGGTGCGCGAACGGCTCGCCTCCGGGGTGGCGCCAGGCCGCTACCAGCTCCTCGCCGCGATCAACGCCGTGCACACCTCGGCCCGCGCCATGAGCGACACGGACTGGCCGCAGGTCCTCGCGCTCTACGACCAGCTCGTGCGAGTCGACCCGTCCCCGGTCGTGGCGCTCAACCGCGCCATCGCGGTGGCCGAGCTCGACGGGCCGGAGGTGGCGCTGGCCGCCGTCGACCAGCTGGAGGGGCGGCTCGCCGGCTACCACCCGTTCCACGTCACCCGCGCCGACCTGTTGCGGCGGATGGGTCGCAGTGCGGAGTCGCGGGCGGCGTACGACAGGGCGATCGGGCTGACCGGGAACACCGCGGAGACCGCGCACCTGGTGCGGCGACGGGACCAGCTGGGTTAGGCGCAGCGCCCGTCCGGTCGTTTTCCCACCACGGCACGGCTTCCGGCGCCACCCGGCACCTCGGCGAGGTGGCCGACCACGCACCCGCCGGCCGGGAGCTCGGCGGCGAAGAAGAGGCTGCCCGCGGGCGCGGGATCCGTCTCGCGGGCGACGCGCACCACGGAACCTCCGCCGAACCCGGCTTCCTCCAGCTCCCGCAACGCCTTCTCGGCCTCGGCCGCGGTCGGCGTCCTGACCGGTCTCCGTGCGGCGAAGTCCCGCGCCTGCTGCAAGTGCTGCTCCTCGTAGCCGGGCCCCGTCCCGACGCACGAGGCTCCCCTTCCCTCGGCTCGGACCGGTTCCGCAGAGCCTTTCCCCCACTCGACCACACCCCGAAGCCGTCCGGCGGAAATCTCCACGAGAACGACCCTGCCTCAGTCCACTGTGGACCTCATGCGCAGCGGTACCCGAAGCCGCGCACGGTCTGCACCACGGGAGGCGGTCCGAGCTTCTGGCGCAACGCGGTGATCACCACGTCCAGCACGTTGGACGACGGCCGCACCTCGGCGTCCCAGGCCGCCGCGATCAGGTCGTCGCGCCGCACCTGCTGCCCGCCCGCGGCCACCAGGCGTTCCAGCACGGTGAACTCCTTCACCGTCAGGCTCAACGCCCGGCCGGCGCGGGTGGCGGTGCGTCTGCCCGGGTCCAGTTCCAGGTCACCGAGTCGCAGCACGGGCGGCGGCGCGACCGCGGTGAGGCGGCACAGGCTGCGCACCCGCGCGATCAGCTCCGGCATGGCGAACGGCTTCACCAGGTAGTCGTCGCCGTAGGGCAGGCCCTCGACGGGGTTGTCGATGCCGGTCAGGAACAGCACCGGTGCGGTCCACCCGGCTTGGCGGCGGTGCTTCACGTAGTGCAACGCGTCCCCGGACGGCAGGACGCGGTCGAAGACCACGCAGTCGTAGGTGTTCACGAACAACGCCTCGTCGGCCGCGGGCAGGTCGGTGGCGACGTCGACGGCGAAACCCGCGGCTCGCAAGGAGGTCTCCACGGCGAAGCGGGTGTCGTCGTCGTCTTCGGTCACCAGAACGCGCACAACGACCGAACGTAGCGGATCACCCCGCGCGGTCGAGCAGCCAGCCGCGGTCGGCGGCCTTGGCACCCGCCTGGAACCGGCTGCGCGCGCCCAACCGGTCCATCAGCTGCGACACCGTGCGGCGGACCGTGCGGACCGAGATGTTGAGCCGGGCGGCCGCGGCCTCGTCGGTGCTCCCCTCGAACAGCAACGTCAGCAGCTCGCGTTCGCGGTCCGTGACCTCCCCCGCCGACGCCGCCGTGGCGGTGAACGGGACCGCCACCTGCCAGACCCGTTCGAACAGCTCCACCGCGGTCGTCACGACACTGGCGAGCTCGAACGCCGCCACGGCGTCCCGGCGTCCCGCGGGCAGCACGATCAGCGCGCGGTCGACGACCACCGCGTCCAGCGGGACCTTGGGCGCCGTCCGGATGTCCGCTCCCGCCGACGCCAGCGCGCCCAGCCCGGTGCCGGGCGTCGTGCGGGCGCGGTCGGGCACCAGGACGCGGTAGCGCACTCCCCTGCGCAGGTTGTCGTGGTCGGCCCGGCGGACCGGCACGAGGTGGGCCGCCGACGACCTGGCGATCATCACCTCGCCGGCAGCGGCCGCCAGTTTCGCCTCCACGCCGACAGCGGTCGGGCCGGACGGCACCAAGGACAGCGTGTTCACGGTGTTCCCCTCCGATGTGGGCCAGAGCCACGGTCGATCGAACGTCCTTTTCGGACAGCAGCTCCCCCGGACCGGCGCACGCGCGACGGGTCCTGGTTCGTCGGTTCCCGCACCAGCGCGGGAACGGCATGTTCCGGCCACGTCGCCCGGACGGGCCCGCCGGTGGGCAGCCAGGCGTTAGGGTGCAGCAGGAGCACCCCGAGCACGTGGAAGGTCGTCGGTGTCACAGTGCCCACCATCTCCGTGACCACATGAGGATTTGATGACACGACCGGCGGGAGGGGTCCCTGCGCGCGTGCTGCTCGTCGAGGACTACGAGGACACGCGCGTCGCCCTGGTGGTCGAGCTGGAGGCCGCCGGCTTCGACGTCGACGACGCGGCGGACATCGCGGACGCCGACGAGGCGTTGCGGCGCAACGACTACGACTGCGTCGTGTTCGACCGGCTGCTGCCCGACGGCGACTCGGTCACCTACGTGCACCGCCGGCGCCGGGAGGGCTGGTCCACGCCCGTGCTGTTCCTGACGCAGCTCGACAGCGTCGCCGACCGGGTCGCCGGGTTCGACCACGGCGGGGACGACTACGTGGTCAAGCCGTGCGACCTGGCCGTGGTGACCGCGCGGGTCCGGGCGATGTGCCGCCGGGCGGGTCGCGCCCGGCCGTCCGTGCTGCGGCACGCCGACCTGGAGGTCGACTGCGCGCGCCGGGAGGCACGGCGGTCGGGCGCGCTGCTGACGTTGAGCCACAAGGAGTTCGCGGTGCTCGAACACCTGCTCTCGCGCGCGGGCACGACCGTCACCAGGTCCGACCTGATCGAGCACTGCTGGGACACCAGCACCGACCCGATGTCCAACGTCGTCGACAAGGTCGTCACGCGGCTGCGGCGCAAGCTGCTCGAACCCGAGCTCATCCACACGGTGCGCGGTGTCGGGTTCCGGCTGGAGGCCGCGCGGTGACCACCGGCGCCGCCGCCCGGCTGCGCGGGCTGAGGTGGGTGCTCACCGGCCTGTTCACGCTGCTGAACGCGGCGGGTGTCCTGCTGGTCGCGTGGCTGATGCTCGACCTCGACGAGCAGAAGGGCGAGCAGGCGATCGACAGCGCGCTGAGCCGGGTGCCGCCGCTGGTGGTGCGGCAGCTGGAGTTCCGCGACGGGAAGCTCGACACGAGCGGTCTCTTCGGCGACTCGATCACGGTGGAGTGCCCGCAGTTCGCGGTGCTCCCGGCCGGCGCCGGGCGGTTCGAGCCCTACCTGAGCGCCAGGTCGTGCGTCGACGTCGACCAGTCCGTGCTCAGCGGGCTCGCGGCCGACGCGGTGAGTGCCCGCGCGCCGCAAAGCGCTTACGTGCGTGCGGTGGACGGCAACCTCGTCCGGGTCTACGCGCAGCCGTTCAGCAGCGACGCCGGGGCGTACGTCGGCGCGGTGGTCACGCAGGCGGACGCCCAAGTGGAGAAGGACGGCCACGACCGGCGCGTGCTGTACGTGGCACTGGGCGCGGTGGTCCTCGTCGCCGCGCTCGGCGGCACCGGCCACGTCCTGTCCGGACTGGCGATCAGGCCCGCCGCGCACGCACTCGACCAGCACGAGGAGATGCTCAACGGCATCGCGCACGACCTGAAGCGGCCGGTGACCGGGCTGCGGGCGCTCGCCGACACCGCGCTGCGCAACCCCGCCAGCGTCGGGAAGGTGTTGCCGCGCATAGTGCGGCTGTCCAAGCGGATGGGCGGGATCGTGGGAACCCAGCTGATGCACGCCAAGTTCGAGGCGGGCGTGCAGCAGCTCGCGATCCAGTCGGTGCAGCTCGACCAGCTCGTCGCCGCCGTCGTCGAGGACATCCCGGCCGACGGCGCGCGCATCACGTTCACGTCCGTGCCGACCAGGGTCGACGCGGACCCGGACATGATCGGGCGCGCGGTCGAGAACCTCATCGGCAACGCGATCCAGCACGGCCACCGGCCCGGCGTCGACGCGGTCGTGCACGTCGACGTGCGCCACGGCGGGGTCGTCGTCGCCGACGAGGGCCCCGGACTCGGCCCGGAGGCCGCACAGCAGGCCCTCCAGCGGTTCAGCGGCACGTCCACCGGGCTTGGTCTGCACTTGGTGCAACGGATCGTGCACGCGCACGGCGGCACGCTCACCATCTACCGGTCCGAGACGGGCGGAGCAGTCTTCGAGATCGTCCTGTCCGCCGAACGGCCGTGAATGTACCGAACCCGGACGTTTCGTGTACCGGCCTCGTTACGCTTCGGGCCGTGAGTGAGCGCAGGCACTCCCGCTGGCCACTTCTGGGGTTGGTCATCACCGTCGTCGCGGTCGCGACGCTGGCGTTGACGGGTGCCGCGAAGAAGGTTCCGGGTCTCGAGTTCATCCCGTCGGGGCACTGGGTCTCGAGTCCCGTCCTCGGGCTGGTGATCCGCGTGAACGGCGCGACGAAGAAGCCCGACACGCAGGTGTCCGTCCCCGGCCTCGCACCCGGCGACCACGTCGTGCAGGACGAGGCCCGCGGGTACGTCGTCGGCTCGGGCGACGTGACGGTCTTCGGCAAGTCGACGCTGTCCGTGGAGACGACGGTGCCCTCGCCCGCGCCGGGCGAGCCGTCGGTGCCGATCGAGACCGCCGGAGGCGCGTACTCGGTCTACCAGCAGAGCGGCCAGGTCGTGCGCCTCGGCGTGCCCCCGCTGGTGCTGGGCGCCGGCGGTCCGGTGGGGCCGCCCGTGGCGACCGGCGACGGCACGGTGTGGGTGCACCGCACGGACTCCGGCGCGATCTGCGGTGTGGCCCGCGGCGCGACGAGCTTCGCCTGCGCCGCCGTGGCGCCCGCCGGTCACGCCGGCAATCTCACCGTCAGCGGCGGCAAGCTGCTGTTCGTCGACGCCACCGACGACACGATGAGAGTCGTCGAGTCCAAGGGGTTCGGCCCTGCGGTGCCGGTCGGGGTCGACGTGCCGCCGGACGCCCGGATCGCTCCCGCGGACGCCGCCGGCCGGGTGGCGGTGCTGGAACCGTCCGCGAACCGGCTGCACCTCGTGGAAGCGCGGGTGGACGAGAAGGGTGCGCTGGCCGACCGACGTGCGCCGACCGTCACCGTGGCGCTCCAGGCCGGTGAGTACGACGGCCCGTCCGTCAGCGGCGAGACCGTCGTGCTGCTCGACCGCACGCGCAACTCCGTGCACACGTACGACAACCGGGGCGGCCGGCGGAACTCCACGCCGCTCCCGCAGGAGAAGGGCAGGCCGGAGCTCTCCCGCGGCGAGGACGCCCGCGTGTACGTCGACGGCGGTGAGGGCAGGCACGTCGTGGTCGTCGACAAGGACGGCTCGGTGCAGCCGGTGCCCGTGGTCGGCGCGAAACCGGAGGAGAAGCGGCTGCCGGCGCCGGTCGAGCCGTCGGTGGAGAAGTCCGCCGACAACCCGGTGCCGAACCCCGGCCGGCCCGTGCCGCCGCCGGCGCCTCCTCAGACGCAGACGCCTCCCCCGGTGCGGACACCGCCGCCCATCCCGGTGACACCGCCGGGAATGCCGCAGAACCTCGCCCTCGCGCCGAACCAGGCCAACGCGACCGTCACGTGGGGCGCGGCCCCGGCCAACGGTGCGCCGGTAACTGCTTACCACGTGTCGTGGCAGAGCGACGGCGGCCGGACCGGACAGCAGACGGTGACGTCGCTGTCGTACGTGATCGCCGGCATCGGGCAGGGTGGTGCCCAGCCGTTCACGGTCACCGTGGTGGCGCAGAACAGCGCCGGGCGGGGCACACCCGCGACGGCGCGGTACGTCCCGCCGCGGCCGACTCCGAAGATCGCCCTCACCAAGGGCAAGCGCGCCGAATCGTGCGGCAAGCCGAACTGCTACTGGATGCACGTCGTCATGACCGGTTTCACGCCGAACACGAAGTACGACGTGATGCCGCACTCGTCGCACGACAACTACAACAACCCAGGCCGCGGTACCACGGTGGACAGCAAGGGCTACGCGGAGTTCGACGCGTTCTACTACTACATCACCGGTACCTCCGTGTGGGTCACGGCGGGTGGCGTCGAATCGAACCGGCTGGAATGGACGGGATGAACCAGATGCGTGCCGCCGCGGTCTTCGCGGCGATCTCCGACAACGTCCAGCTGGTGATCAGGGGGAAGCAGGACGTCGTGCGGCTCGCCGTCGTCGCGCTGCTCGCCGAGGGGCACCTGCTCGTCGAGGACGTGCCGGGGCTGGGCAAGACGACGCTGGCCCGGTGCCTCGCGCGCAGCATCGGCGGGAGCTGGAGCCGCATCCAGTTCACGCCCGACCTGCTGCCCGGCGACATCACCGGGGTGACGGTGTACCACCAGAAGGACGAGCGGTTCACCTTCCACCCCGGCGCGGTCTTCGCGAACGTCGTCGTGGCCGACGAGATCAACCGCGGCACGCCGAAGACCCAGTCCGCGATGCTGGAGGTCATGTCGGAGCGCCGCGTCACCGTGGACGGCGCGACGCACGACGTGCCGGCGCCGTTCCTGGTGGTGGCGACGCAGAACCCGATCGAGATGGAGGGCACCTACCGGTTGCCGGAGGCGCAGCTCGACCGGTTCCTGCTGCGGCTGTCCGTGGGCTACCCGGACGTCGCGGACGAGGTGTCGATCATCATGAACACCGTGACCGGCATGAACGCCGACCGCCTGCAGCCGGTGGTGGAGATCGCCGCGCTGGTGGAGGCGATCGACGAGGTGCGCGGCCTGTACGTGGACGGCGCGATCTGCGAGTACGCGGCCCGGATCTGCGCCGCGACCCGGATCCACGCCTCGGTGCGGTTCGGGGCGAGCCCGCGCGGCAGCATCGCGCTGGTGCGGGCGGGCCAGGCGCTGGCGGCCACCGCCGGCCGGTCGTTCGTGACCGCCGACGACGTCAAGCACGTGGCGGTGCCCGCGCTCGCGCATCGGCTCGTGCTGACCGCGGAGGCCGAGCTGAAGCAGCGGTCGGCGGCGGACGTGGTGGCGGAGGTCCTCGCGACGACCCCGGCGCCGACGATGAGCGCCGCGGGGCGGTAGTCGTGCGGCTGACCGTGCGGGGCAGCGCCGTTCTGGTGGTGTCGGCGGTGGTGGGCGCGGCCGGGCTGTGGGGGCGCTTCCCGTTGTTCCTGCTGCTGGCGGCGGCCGGGCTGGTCGCGGTGGTGGCGGCGGTGCTCGTGACGTTGCGGCGGGTGGACGTCGAGGTGACGCGGGACGTGTACCCGGACCGGGTGGAGCGGGGCGCGCAGGCGCTGGGGAAGCTCAAGGTGCGCAACCCGTCGGCGAGGTGGCAGCGCGGTTTCCTCGCCGTGGACACGGCGGGCGGGTTCCACCGCACGGTCCAGGTGCACGGTCTGGCGCCGGGTGCCTCGCGGCCGTACGACTACCAGCTGCCGACGCCGGTGCGCGGCAGGATGCCGGTCGGGCCGCTGGTGCTGTCGCGGACGGACCCGTTCGGCTTGGCGCGCACCGGGGTGACGGTCGGCGGGACGGTGACGCTCTGGGTGCACCCGCGCTCGTTCCCCGCTCTGGCGCGGACCGGCGGGTTCCCGCGGCACCACCACGAGGGCCGGTCGAACGACCGCCTGCGCGGGTCGCTCGACCTCCGCGAGCTGCGCGAGTACGTGCCGGGCGACCAGGTCCGCGACATCCACTGGAAGGCGACCGCGCGCACCGGCCGGTTGATGGTGAAGGAGTCGGCGGACCCGGACCAGCCGCGGCTCACCGTCGTGCTGGACACCCGCGCCCCGGTGCTCGCGGCACCCGCGTTCGAGGAGGCGGTGGACGTCGCCGCGTCCCTGCTGCGGTCGGCGGCGCTGGCCGGGCACCACGCCCGGCTGCTGACGTCGTGCGGGACGGACGTCGCCACGGCGGGTGGTCCGCTCGCCGCGCGGCAGCTGCTCGACCAGCTGTGCCTGATCGGTCAGAGCACCGAGGCGGGAACGTTGCTGTCGACCGTCCGGCACCAGGGCGGTTGTCTCGCCGTGGTGACGTCGGGGGCGGCGGACGTGGTGGAACTGTCCGGTCTGCGGTCGCGGTACTCGTCGATCTTCCTGCTGGCGCTGGGCGAGAACGCCGGTGCGGTGCCGGGTGTGCGGGTGCTGACGGCCGGTGACGCCGCCGGGCTCGTCGGGATGTGGAACGAGGTGCGGACGTGAGAGAGCGCCTGCCCGTCGCGTTGGTCGTCCTCGCCGCCGCCGTGGCCGGGCTCTGCTTCACCCCGGTCTTCGGTGTGGCCGCCCTGCTCCCGGTCGTCGGCGTCGTCGCCGTGGTGACCGGTGGCGCCGCGCTGTTGTCCGGTTCGGTGGTGGCCTGGCGTCCGCTGATCGTCGCGCTCGCCGGGGTGCTGGCCGTCGTGGAAGTGCTGCTGTTCCCGACGACTCTCGCCGGGCTGCCGACCGGCGACACGGCCGGTTTGCTGGCTCGGGGTGTCACGGACTCCTGGCAGCTCACCCTGCAGTCGACCTGGCCGGCGCGGCCCGAGGCGCAGCTCCTGCTGTTCGTGCCGTTGCTCGTGCTGGTGGCGTGCGTGTTCGGCCTGGAGGTCCTGCTGCGGGCGCAGAAACCGGTGCTCGCGCTGGTGCCGAGCTTCGCCGTGGTCGTGCTGAGCCAGCTGTTCGGCGCTCTCACCGGACTGGCCGCCGTGGTCGCCGCGCTGTCGTACGTCGGCGTGGCCGCGGCGTTGTTCGCGGTGAGCAGGCCGTCGGACGAACACCAGTCCGCACCGGCGTTCCTGCCCGTTCCCCTGGTCGTCACGGCGGTCGTCGTCGTGGTCGGTCTGCTCGTGCCGATGCCCGGCCCGGCCTACTCGCTCAAGCAGGACCAGCTGGTGCCGGTGTCCGCCCGCCTGACCAGTCCGCTGGACGACGTGGCGTACCGGCGGACGCGTCCGGACGCCGCGGTGTTCACCGTGCGACCGGCGTGCGACGACTGCCTGCCCCGCCGGTGGCCGGTCGTCGTCCTCGACACCTACGACGGCGTCGCCTGGGCGACCGGCAGCCGGTACCGCCGGCTCGGCACCGAGCTGCCGCCGCCGGACCTCGGTGTCCCGGCGACCCGCAGGGACGCGGAGATCACCGTGCGCGACCAGGAGGCCCGGTGGCTGCCCAGCCAGCCGTGGCCCGCCGCGGTGACCGGAGCCGACCCGCTGGTCGAGGAGAACCAGGGCAGCCTGCTCACCGAGAGTCCGGAAAGGACGAACATCGGGTACGGCCTGAGCTGGTGGGAACCGGAGGTCCGCGGCTCGCTCGACGGGTTCGCGATCGACCCCGCGCTGGGCGGCCGGGACGGCGTGGGCACTCCCCCGCCCGGTGTCGCCGAACTGGCCGGCAAGGCGGTCGACGGCGTCCGGTCGAGCTTCACGTCGGCGTTGCAGCTGGAGCGGTTCCTGCGGCAGGAGTACCGGCTGGTGGACGGCACGGGCGGGCAGAGCTGGCCGGAGCTGCGGCGGTTCCTGCTCGACACCCGCGAGGGCACCAGCGAGCAGTTCGCGGCCGCGTACGTGGTGCTGGCGCGAGTGCTGGGCATCCCGGCCCGGCTCGTGGTCGGGTACCGCACGCCGGAGCGGAAGTCCGGCGACGAGTACGTCGTCCGCAACGAGAACGCGTTCGCGTGGCCCGAGGTCGCCGTCGCGGGTGTCGGCTGGGTGCCGCTGGACCCGGCCGGTACGGCGCCACGCGGGTCCGGCGGCGACGGCGGCCTGGCCGAGGCGACGCAGAGCGCCCGCGACCGGCTGCCGCCCGTTCCCCGGAGCCCACCGGTCGATCCCGGCGGGCAGGCCGCGCCAGACGGGCAGGACCGGCCGTTCCCCGTCGCCGCGGTGGTCGTCCCGATCGCGGTGCTCGTGCTGCTGTGGCTGGCCGGGGTGCCGGCGGCGAAGTGGCTGAGAGCGCGCGGACGGCGGCGCAAGCCCGGCAACGCCGCCGTGCGGGGTGCGTGGCTGGAGGCACGCGACCGGCTGCGCGAGCACCGGGTTCCGCTCACGGCCGGCACGACCCCGTTGGAGATGGCCGCGGCCGCCGCCGGTGCGGGCCTGCCGCGCAGCGCGGACGGCCTGCGGACGCTCGCGTCCACAGTGGACTTCGCACTCTGGTCGGGTGCCGCGCCGGACGAGCAGGTTCGGGACGCCGCCTGGGCGGCCGTGCGGGAGGTCCGGAAGGGGTTGCGCGCACGGGGTGTGCGGGCGCGGGTGCGGGCCGCCGTCGACCCTCGCACGTTGCGGGGCTAGTGCGGTGGCCACGAACCCTTGCCGGGTTGCGACCGGTCCAGGACGATGCATCGTGGTGCCTCCCCCACGTCCTCGTACTGGTGGTACGGGGGCGTGGGGGAGGTGCCGCGAGGCGTCCACCTGGGCCGCGCGCAACCCGGTGAGGATTGTGGTCACCGCACTAGAGCTTGCAGGTGGCGCCGCGCAGCGCCTTCGGCTTGCTCTCGTAGACGCGCGTGCCGTCGGTTCCCTGGACGAGGAAGCAGTACTTGCGGGTCGGGTCCACGTCGAGCTCGATCGACCGGTTCCGCTTCGCCGGCTTGATCTGCGGTCGTTCGCCCTCCGTCGCCACCACCACCGCGAACTCCAGCTGCTCCTCGCTCTCCCAGCGCAGCTCGACGTGGTCGACCTTGTCGACGGGGTCGAGGAGCTGGAGCAGCACGGCCTTGGACGAGGTCACCGGGACGGACGCGGACCCGGCCCCGCGCACCTCCGGGTCGCCGCGCATCAGGAACACGCCGAGCACCACGACGAGGAGCAACGCGGCCGCTCCGGCGATCACCGGCAACGCGGGGTGCCTCCCCGAGCTCGCGCCGGGTGAGGACACGAGCACCGGAGCTCCCCGCGGCACGGGCCTGCGCTCGACCGGCGGGTCGGCGAGGCCGGGCTCCGCCACCGGCTGGTCCGATGTGGACAGACCGCCGAGCCACGTCACCACCTCGCGCATGCCGCCGGGCCGGATGGCGGGGTCCTTCGCGAGGAGCGCCCGCACCATCTCGGCCAGCTCGTCGGGCAGGTCGGTGCGGTCGGGACGGGCGACGGCCGAGCCGAGCACGCGGAGCTTGCGGTCGTCCGGGTGCTCGCCGAGCCGTGCGGGGTGCGGGGACAGCCCCGACAACGCCAGGTGCAGCACGGTGCCCAGGCCGTAGAGGTCGGACCGCTCGTCGGCGGTGCCGTGCTCCAGGGTCTCCGGCGCGAGGAAGTCGATGCCGTCGCCGCCCTCATGCGGGAACGCGCGGCGCAGCGTGACGCCGAAGTCCGCGAGGACCGGTTCGCCGGACGGCCGGAACAGGACGTTGCCCGGCGTGACGCCGCCGTGGACGAGACCGGCCTCGTGAGCGGCGGCCAGCGCCTCGGCGAGCGTCCGGCCGAGCGCGACCACCTCCGCGACGGGCAACGGGCCTTCCTGCTCCACGACGTCGGTCAGCGACTCCGTGCACAGCTCCATGCGCAACGCGGTGCGGTCGCCCAGGTCCTCCATGGCGTCGGCGACCAGGACGGCGGCCCGCGAGCGCAACGGGACGAGGCGGGCGAGCTCGCGTTCGACCTCGGTGCGGGTGCGGCGGGGCAGCTTGGCGCGGAACACCTTGAGCGCGACGGCCTCTCCCGTGGCGGCGCGGAGCCCCGCGTACACCGTCGCCCTCGGCCCGGTGCCGCGCGGCACCAGGTCCCCGAACCCGTGATCAGTCCCCATCGCGGGTCCCATCCTAGAGAAGTCCTCCTCGGTGACCGCTACCCGACGAACCGGTCCTCCTCCGGTGATCGTAAGGACGTGGCCGGGTGGAACCCGGCGCTGGCAGGAAGCGGTCAGCACCCCACGCCGCGGGCCTCCACCGCCCTAGCGTGATCCCATGCCGATCAGCCAGGACAGGAGCACAGCCGCGAGGCTGCGCGACGTGGCGGGCCCGGACCTGTACCGGCGCAACCCGTTCCGCGTCACCGGCCTGGCCACCACCGCCAAGCCCGCACAGGTGCGCGCCCACCGCCACCTCCTGCTCGGTGCCCTGGACCTCGGCGGCACCGTGCCCGGTGACCGGCGGCTTCCCCTGCCGCGGCCGCCCTCGGCGCAGGACGTGCGCACCGCCTTCGACGCGCTGGAGCGCCCGGACCACCGCCTGGTCGACGAACTGTTCTGGTGGTGGGCCGGACCGGGTGCCTGCGGATGCGCGCCGGCGACGCACGAAGCACACGACGCGGCCGTCGAGGCGCACGCCAGGGCGCTCGACGCCGAGGCGGACGAGGACCTCTGGGTCGACGCGGCGGACGCGTGGATGGACGCGCTGGACCTGCCGGGGTTCTGGGACCACGTGCGGCACCGGATGGGCGCGTCGTCGGACCGGAGGATGAACGAGTCCACTGTGGAGGGTCTGCGGACCGCTCTGCCGCAGGCACTTCTCGCACCCCAGGTCGCGCTCGCCGCCGCCAGGCCGGTGCTCGCCCGCCTGCTCGACACGTGGGACGTGCCCGCCGCACTGGTCGACGACGCCCGGCACACCGCCGCCGCGCCCACGTCCCGGCGGATCGACGAACTGGTCGAGGAGGTGAACCGGTTGTTGCTGGACAACGCTCACGTCCGAGCGGCCGAGCGGGTCGTCCACCTGCCCGCGCTCGCCGACCTGCTCGACGAGCTCGCGCCGCACGAGCGGTACCGGTGGTCCGCGCAGCAGCGCAACAGGGTCGCCGTGATGCTCAACAACACCGCGATGGCGGTGAAGAACAGCGACCGGCACCAATCCGTCGACCTGCTGGAACGGGCGCTGTCGTACGTCGTCGAGCAGAGCGACCGGAGCACCGTCCAGGACAACCTGGCGGACACACCGCGCCCGGCCGCGTTCGGGCGGCGACGGACGGCGGAGCCGCTGCCGGCGACGGCGGTGAAGCCTCTGCTGCCGACCCGGTGGCCTTCGAACCTCGCGGTGTCCGCCCTTTACGTGGCCGCGACGACGACCTTCGTCGCCGGCTTCCTCGGTGCCCCGACGTGGCTCGCGGTCGTCGCGACGGTCCTGTTCTCCTGGATACCGATGAGGGTCATCACCTCGAACGGGTACCGGTCGCTGGTGGGCGACCTGGTGACGCTCCTCGTGGGCGCTCTCGCGTTCATCGGTGGCTGGTGGGCCGTGAGCGCGCTCCCGTCGGACGTGCTGGGGCCGTTCTGGTGGTCCGCCGCCGCCTTCGTCCTCGTCTCCCCCTTCACCTACGCCCTGGTGGCCGACTGGCGGGACCGCCGGTGAGGGGGCAGCGCAGGTACCACCGCGAGTTCCGGATCGCCGCGCCGCGCTGGCCGGAACCGGTGTCGCTGGCCGGGATGGTCGAGCGGGCCGGCGGCCCGGTCCTGGACGAGGGGGACCTGGCCGACGCCGCGACGAACCTCTGGCGCGCGCGGCGCAGGCTCTCCCGGCTCGTCGAGGAGGACTCGCGGGAGGCCAGGCGGGTCGGCCGCTACCTGCAGGCCGCGCAGCGCGCGCTCGACGAGGCGGGCCTGCTGGTCCAGGACCACGACGGCACCACGTTCCACCCCGGCCTGTCGATCGAGGTGCTGACCATGCAGCCGGATCCGGCGCTGCGGCACGAGGTCGTGCGCGAGACCGTGCGGCCGTCGGTCTACCTGGCGGGAAAACGCATCCAGATGGGGCAGGTCATCGTCGGCTACCCCGGTGACGACTCGGAGGAAACCGGTGCGTGACACCATCGACTTCGGCATCGACCTCGGCACCACCAACAGCGCGATGGCCGTCGTGCGCGACGGCGCGGTGGAGGTGGTCAAGAACAACGAGAGCTGGGACTACACGCCGTCCGCCGTGTGGATCCCGAGGCCGGGCGTCACGCACGTCGGCCGCGGCGCGCGGGACCGCATCCCGATCGACCCGGCCAACGTGCACCTCGAGTTCAAGCAGGAGATGGGACTCGCGGGCACGGCCAGGAGCTTCCCGAAGGCGGGCGTCTCCCTGACGCCGCAACAACTGTCGGCCGAGGTGCTGAAGTCGCTGCGGGCCGACGCCGCGCACCGCTACGGCGAGGCGCCGCCGGCCGCGGTCATCACGGTGCCGGCCGCGTTCCGCATGCACGAGAACAACGCCACCTACGAGGCCGCCGCGCTGGCGGGGTTCGGCACCTGCCCCCTGGTGCAGGAACCGACGGCCGCCGCGTTCGCCTTCGGGTTCCAGAACGAGAGCGCCGACGCGCACTGGATGGTGTTCGACTTCGGCGGCGGCACGTTCGACTCGGCGATCGTCAGCACGCACGACGGCGAGCTGCGGGTGCTCGACCACGCGGGCGACCGGCACCTCGGCGGCAAGCTGGTCGACTGGGCGATCGTCGAACGCCTCCTCGTCCCGGCGGTGGAGTCCGGGCTGGGCCTGCGCGGCGTGCGCCGCGGCGACCCGTCGTGGTCCGGCAACTTCGCGCTGCTCAAGGACGCGGCGGAACGCGCGAAGATCGCGCTGTCGCGCGCCGAGGTCGCCGAGGTGGACGTCGAGCTGGAGATCGGCGGCCGCAAGGTGGTCTTCGACCACGCGTTGCGCCGCGACGACGTCGACCGCGTCGCCGAGCCGTACTACCTGCGCGCGATCAGCCTGTGCCGCGACGCGCTCGAAGCCGCCGGCCTGGGCGCCGCCGACATCGACAAACTGCTCCTCGTCGGCGGCACGACGCTGGCGCCGGGGCTGCGCGAACGCCTGGCGGACCCGGTGGTCGGTCTCGGCGTCGAGCTCGACCACAGCCAGGACCCGAGCACGGTGGTCGCCCGCGGCGCGGCGGTGTTCGCGAGCACCGTGCCGCTGGAGCGCACTAGGGCACGGGCCGTGGCGGGCGAGTTCACCGCCGACCTCCGCTACCCGCGCGCCACCAGCCTGGACGTCGTCCCGGTGCAGGGCAGGTTCGGCAGCGCCGGCGAGCAGGACTGGTCGCGGTTCCACGTCGTGCTGGCCAACGAGACCGGCACGCCGCCGTTCCGCACGCCGCAGGTGAGCCTGGACGCGCAGGGCGCGTTCGTCACCGAGGTGCGGCTGGACGAGCGGACGACGTCGACGTTCACCCTGCTGCTCGGCGATGCGGACGGCGTGCGGCACGCGGTGGACCCCGCCACCGTGACGATCACGCACGTGGTGAACGAGCTGGGCGGCCAATCGCTGACCAACTCCCTCGGACTGTCCGAAGCGGACGGGACCTTCACCCCCGTGCTGCACAGGGGCACCCGCCTTCCCGCTGTCATGTCGGGCACCTTCTACACGACGGTCCCGTTGCACCGCACCGACTCCGACGCGGTCATCCGCATCCCGCTGGTCGAGGGCGAACGGACGCGCGCCGACCGCAACACGCGGATCGGGCTGATCGAGATCCGGTCCAGCGACGTCCGCTTCGACCTGCCCAGCGGCAGCGAGGTCGAGATCACCCTCGAGGCGGACGAGTCGCGCCTGCTCACCGTCGTCGCCGACGTGCCGCTGGTGGACGAGCAGTTCGAGGCGGTGATCGACCTCTCGAACGTGCCGCCTCCCGACCCGGCCGCGCTGGAACGGGAACTGCGCGAGGTGCACGGCAGGCTGGCGTCGTTGCGGGAGGACGACCGGCTGCCGGCGCACGCCCGCGACAGGCTGGACCAGCTGGAGAGCGAGCAGGTGCTCGCGCTGACCCGTGACGACGTCAAGGCCGCCGCCACCGACCCCGGCCGGGCGTCCGCCGCGGACGAACACCTGCGCGAAGCCCAGGACGTGCTGGACGAGGTCGAACGGGAACGCGACCTGCGCGGCCTGCTCGACGAGCTGGACGAGCAGCTCGCCCACTGCCGTGAGCTGCTCGACCTCTCGGGCGCCCCCGACGACCACCTGGAACTGGCCGACCTGGAACGCCGCGCCGCCGATCTCCGCGCCACCCCCGAACGCGCGGCGATCGAGGAGCTGCTCAACCGCGCCACCCACCTCGCGACGACGGTCATGAAGCGCGACGAGACCTACGACGTCGCGCTCTTCCACCACTTCCGCACCAACCTGGCGAAGCTCCGGCAACCGGTGCGCGCCCGAGCCCTGGTCGCCGAGGGGAACCTGGCTCTCGCCCAGAGCGACTGGCGCCTCCTGCCCGCGATCAACCAGGAGCTGCGCGGCCTGTGGCCCGCCGGCGAGCAGGACCGCGCGCCCGGCGGCGTCCGCAGCCTGAACACCAGGCCACGATGAACGCCGTCGCCCACGCCCGCGACGTCGACCGGGCCCGTGCCGCGGACCTGGCCAGGGCAGGAGACCACGCGTCAGCCCAGCGGATCCTCGAGGGCCTCGGCCGCGATCCGTCCACTTTGGACCTGCTGGCGCGGGTGCACGCCCAGCGCGGTGACCTGGCCGCCGCCCGGGCCGTGTGGGCCGACGTCCTGTCCCAGAACCCGGAGCACGCCTCGGCACTGGCGGGCACGCGGCTGATCGCCGACATCACCGGCGGACGACGCCGTGCCCGCCCACTGCCGATCGCGCTCATCGGCGGTTCACTGGTCGTCGTCACGGTCGCCGCGGCCCTGCTGCTCCAGCACGAACGTCCCCCGGTCGCGCCGGAGCCTCCTCCGGTCACAGCCCAGCCGACCGCTCAACCGGTCACGACCACCGCGGCGACTCCGGCGCTGATGGTCCTGCTGGCGAGTCCGGACGTGCGGCTCGAAGCCGTCGGCGCCGGGGTTCGCGTGGTCTTCCGGCAGGGGATGTTCCTGCCGGACAGCACGTCACTGAGCCTTCAGGGGCTCCAGCAGTTGGAGCGGTGGGGTCCGCTGCTGCGCGGCAAGGAGGTGCGTGTGACGGTCGTCGGGCACGGCGTGGCGGTTCCCGGCGGCCCGGCGACCGGCGGCTCGACGACGGCGCTGGCGAGGGCCGCGGCGGCGGTCGAGGTGCTGGCCGCGGTGGGCGGCCAGCCGACGACCGCTTTCTTGCTGCGGTCGGCCGAACAGTCGGACCTGCCGCACGCCGATGCCGCCCTGAACCGGACGGTCACGCTCGTGGTGGACCCGCTCTGACCAGCCCAGCCGGAGGTCAGGCCCGCGAAGGCGGCACCGGCAGGGCTCCGATGCCGGGGACGACGAGCCGCAGTCCCACCTGGTCGACGTCGTCCATGAACTCGTCGAACTGCGAGTCACCCAGCGGAGCGTCCAGCAGCGGCGCTGCCGGCAGGGCGTCCGCCGCCCGCTCGTACAGGGCTATCGCGTTCCGTTCCTGCCACAGGGAACACCGGTAGAGCAGGCCGTCCAGGCGCACCGGCCGCGTGCGGCCGTCGTCGTCGACGTACTTCGCCCTGTCGCCGCGGTAGTGCAGGTAGATCGCTCGCGACCAGCGCCGGGCCATCTCGTGGGGCCCGCTCGAGATGGCACCGTTGCACCCCGCTCTCGTGGCCCACCGGGAACCGACGTTGAGGAGGCAGAGCTGCCGCCGAGGACGGTAGGTCGCGAAGTGCGGCCGGTCGAACCAGCGATCGACCACCCTGGTGCGCTGGAACCGTTCCAGGAGGCAGACGAGCAGCATCTCCTCGTTCGGGTCCTCGGGCCTCGACACGCCGTACGCGATTCCGCGCCGCGGGTGGTTGCCGGCCGGAGCGGGGTGGTGGTCGAAGCGGGAGTCGGAGGGCCCGTAGGTGCGGAACGTGTTCCACCTGACCGGGTGCGGTCCGGCCGCGGAGTAGACCCGGCCGATGGTGTCGGTGGGGTTCACGAAGCTGAGGAAGCTCTTCTCGAGCTCGGGGAACCGGTCGCGGCACGGGGGCGGGAGCACCTCGCTCATGCCGGCACCCCCAGCAGTTCGGCGATGGCGATGACGGGCGCGACGGGCCGTTCCGACCGGAGCCATTCCAACGGGGTCAGACGCCGGCCGGCGACGGCGAGCTCGGGCGCCTGGGTGTTCAGGAAGCCCAGCGTCGCCAACGGGTCGAAGCCCTCCGGCAGGTGTTGGAGCACACGGCCCAACCCGGGGATCTGGTTGTGGCCGACGAACTGGAACGACGGCAACCGCACGTCCTGTTGCAGGGCGAAGGCGAAGAACGACCTGTCCTCGACCCGCCGCCGCACTTCCTCCACGGTGCACCGCAGCTGCTCGGCGACTTCCGATGGGCTCCAGCTGTCCTCGACGAGTCCGATGTAGATCTCCATCGCCCGCACCGACGCGCGGTGGGAGACGTGCACCGGCTTGCGGTCCGAGATCTCCATCTGCCGCAGGACAGCGCGTTCGCGCTCGTCCAGCCTCGACGGCTCGCGTCCGGCGAAACCGGCCGCCGCGACCACCTCCAGCCAGGCGGCGAGCTCACCCACCGGCATGTGCATCATCTCGGCGACGTGCTCGAACCGCTCCAGCAAACCGGGCTGTGCCATGGCAAGGCTCCTCTCGGAGCGTCCCGCCGTGACGCTGGTCCATCAGGTGCAGATGGAATCGTGCCGGACACCGCCCCTGTTACCGGCCGCTGAACCGCACGCCCAGCAGGACGGTGTCGTCGGTGTACACGACGATGTCGTGCATGTCCCGCACGATCGACGACAACGCGACGCCGAGAGGGTGGGAAGCGTACGCAGTGGCGGCACGGACGAGCCGCTGCTCGCCCTCGTCCACGTCACCGCGGCTCTCGACGAGCCCGTCGGTGTACAGGAGCACCTGGTCCCCCGGCGACAGGACGACGCCGGGAGTGCCGTGGCTGCCGGGATCGGGGAACCCGACGCCGCGGCCGGGCGCGTGCAGATAGGTCGGCTCGCCCTCCGCGGGTACCAGCAGGGCGGGCGGGTGGCCGCCGCCGGCCAGGCGCAGCTCGCCGGTGCGCGGGTCCAGGCGGGCCAGCAGCACGGTGGCCATGAGGCCCTCGTCGATCTCGGCGGCGCGGCGCACGAGGTGTTCGAACGGGTGGCCTTCGAGGGTCAGCGTGCGGATGGTGTGGGTGACGTTGAGGGCGTTGCGGGTGCAGGTGACGCCGTGGCCGACGGCGTCGACGACCGTGATCTGCAGGGTGCCGTCCGCGAGGACGAACCAGTCGTAGAGGTCGCCGCCGGTCGGGGCGTCGCGGTCGGCGGGCGCGTAGTGCACGGCCAGCTCGACGCCCTCGACGGTCGGGGGCGGCGGGCGCAGGGCGTCCTCGAGCTCCTGGAAGATCACGGCGTGGGCGCGGCGCAGCTGTTCGTCGCGCTGCTCCAGTTCGACGTACATGGCCAGCACGCCGCTGTTCGTCTCGGACAGCTCGTGCTTGAGCTGCCGGTGCTCGCGCTCCAGCGCGTCGATGCGCGCCAGGCTGGCGCGCAGTTCGAGCTCGGTGGCGCGGAGGTCGTCCATCGGGTCCGATCCTCCTCCTTCGGACGCGCTCGCGCGGCCGGAGAGGTGCCACACGGCGGCGGGGTCGTCCACGGGTTCGGGGAGCAACGGCAGGTTCAGCGGCCGGCTGCGGTCCAGCGGCGCGCGCAGCGGCACCGTCACCACCACTGTGCCGGTGCCGGGTTTGACGTGCGCGGCCGCGGTCGGCGGTTCGGTCGTCAGACCCGCCCGCGCCAGGGTCGTCGCGCTGAGCACCAGCCGTGCGCGCAGCTCGACGTCCACGCCGTGGTCGTCGCACAGCGACCGCAGCCGCGCTCGCAACGCGCTGACGCCGTCGGTCGCGGCAGGGGTGACGGGCACGTCCGCGGTCACGCCACCCACCGCACGACGGTGACCGTGGTGCCCTCGCCCACGGCCGTGTCGATGCTGAACTCGTCGACGAGCCTGCGCGTCCCGCCCAGCCCGTGGCCGAGCCCCGCGCACGTGCTGAAGCCGTCGACCAGCGCCGCTTCGACGTCGAAGATGCCGGGGCCGCGGTCGGTGACGGCCAGGCGCAGTCCGCGACGACCGCCCGGTCCGACGAGCTCGGTGATGACCATGGTGCCCCCGCCGCCGTGGACGTAGGCGTTGCGGCCCATCTCGCTGGCCGCGGTGACGATCTTGGTCTGCCCGATGAGGTCGAGCCCCGCCACGACGGCCGCCGCCCGCACGGCGTGGCGCGCCGCCAGCACGTCCTCCTCCGAACGGACCTCGCGGATCATCTCGTCCGCCGCCGGCCGGAGCAGGACACGCGGCTCAGCCGGTCGCACGAGGACGAGGTCGGCGAGGGGCGCACACGTCTGGCTCATCTGTCGCCACCCACGCCCCCACCACCGAGTCATTCCGCTCTGAAATATTGTCGCGCGACAAACGTTAGCAGAGGCGACACGCCGATTCCGGCGTTGCGGCACAGGAGCTCCGGCGTGTCGTGAGGGGGTGCGGGACCTGTCAGGCGGACTGGCTGCCGGCCTCGTCGTGGCCGTCCTCGAGCGGGTGCACCGACGTGGCCGCGTCGCGGAACTTCCGCAGGCCGCTGACCAGCGTGGACCTGGCCGCCGGGGGCAGCTCGCCGACGATCTCGCGCAGGTGCTCGCGCCGCCGTTCGCGCAGGTCGAGCAGGTAGGCCCGGCCGCGCTCGCTGAGCGACAGCTCGACCTCCCGCCTGCTGGTGGGGCTCAGGGCGCGGTCCAGGAAGCCGACCGCCTGGAGCCGGTCGCAGAGCCTGCTCACCGAGGACGGCGCGGCGTCCAGCGCCTCACCGAGCGCGCGCAGGTTCGTACCCGACGACTTCTCCAGCACGAACATCACGCGCAGCTGGGAGACCGAGATCGGGGCGGGCGAGACGTCCTTGCTCCGCTCCCACATCACCTCGATCTGTTCGACCACCTGGGTGAGAACCTGGAGCACGTCGTCGACTCCGGCGTGGGGCCGCATCCGGTTCACGCGCCCACTGTCGCATCATCATGTTCCCCGTGTCATGTCCTGCCGTCTGCGATGCACGATCGGCACCCGTCACCAGAAAGCAGGAACCCCGTGGCCGCCCCCGCCGAGAACAGATACCTGGCCGTCGAGCAGGCCCTCCGCACCGCGGAGCCGCACGAGCTGCTGACCGTCGTGCGCGCGGAGCTGCGGCGGCTGTTCCAGGCCGACGCGGTGGACCTGCTCCTGGCCGACTACGCGCTGACCATGCTGCAGCCCGTCTCCGAACTGCCCTACACCAGCAAGCCGATCCCGGTGAACGGCAGCACGCCCGGCCAGGCCTTCGGCGCGCAGCAGCCGTTCACCGAACGCCGTCCCGGCCCGTCGGCCACCGCCTACCTCCCGGTCACCGTCCGCGGCGACCGCCTCGGCGTCCTCGCGGTGGAGCTGCCGGACGTCCCCGATGAGGCTGACCTGGCCGAGCTGACGTCGATCGCGCGGACGCTGGGCCACGAGATCGTCATCGCCGAACGCGACACCGACCTGTACCTGCAGGCCCGGCGGGCCACACGGCTCACCCTCGCCGCGGAGATGCAGTGGCAGCTGCTGCCGGGCAGGTCGTGCCGCGGCGCCGAGTACGACCTGGGCGGCCAGCTGGAGCCCGCGTACGCGATCTACGGCGACAACTTCGACTGGTCCGTCTCCGCCGAGCACCTGACGCTGACGCTCACCAACGGCATGGGCGAGGGCCTCGACGCGGCACTGCTGACGAACCTCGCGATCAGCGCGTTGCGCAACGCCCGCCGCGCCGGCGTCCCGCTGGCGGACCAGGCCGCGCTGGCCGACCAGGCCGTCTACGGCCAGTACGGCGGACGGCTGCACGTCTCGGTGCTCCTGCTCCGGTTCGAGCTCAAGACCGGCAGGGTCGAGGTGATCGACGCAGGGTCGCCGCGCATGTGGCGGCAGCGCGGCGGCACCGTCGAACCGATCGGGTTCGACGCCCAGCTCCCCCTCGGCATGTTCGAAGACACCCCGTACGCCGCCGAGGAGTTCCAGGTCCTGCCCGGCGACCGCCTGGTCTTCGTCAGCGACGGCGTGTACGACGTGCCGTCGCCCGCCGGCGAGCTGTACGGCGCGCGTTCGCTGGCCCGCGCGATCAACCTGACGCGCCTGCTGCCCGCGGCGCAGGTCCCCAGGGAGGTGCTCCAGCAGCTCGCCGGGCACCGCACCTCCGGTCTCGCCGACGACGACGCGATGGTGCTGTGCCTCGACTGGCACGGCAGGACCACCGCGGACTGACCGTCCACTGTGGACAATGCCGGTCCGGTGGTGTCAGCGGCCCGCCGGCTGGGCACCCTCCTCGCGAAACGGACCAGCGAGGAGGAACTGATGCAGGGCGATGTCGAGACCTACCACGAGAACGACACCTGGAAGACCAAGGTGGAAGGCAACTCGCAGGCATCGAGCACGCACGACACCAAGGAAGAGGCCGTCGCCAAGGGGCGCGAGATGGCGATCGAACGCGGAGTCGAGCACGTCATCCGCAACCTGGACGGCACGATCGGCGAGAAGAACACCTATCCGCGCAGCAGCGACCCGCGCGACATCCCCGGCTGACCAGCCGGTAGCGCGGCGAGACGTCCGAGTGCCGGCCGGGATCCCGAACCCGGCCCGCGCCGCGGGCGATCCCACCGCGGATGACAGGATCCTTGCGGAGGTTGACAGTCCCGTGGCCTCCTCCGCTGCGACAGTGGCGTCATGGCACACACGGAGAAGGCCGACCTCGCGGCGCAGGCGGCGGCGCTGACGGAGTTCTGGTCGCAGCGGGAGGTGGCCCGAGCCAACGGCAACCTCTTCAAGGTCGCCAAGGGCATCGGCTCCACGAACTGGCACGCGCACGACGACCAGGACGAGGTCTTCCTCGTCCTCTCCGGGCGGATCACCATCCAGCTCAGGGACCGCGACGTCGAGCTCGGCCCCGGCGAGCTGTTCGTGATCCCGCGCGGCACGGAGCACTGCCCGGTGGCCGAGGAGGAGGCGCGTTTCCTGCTCGTGGGACCGGAGATCACGTCGACCGCGGCCGGCGGAAAGCCGGAGTGGAGCTACTCGCGGCGCGACGACCAGCTCACTTGAACAGGTGGTCGAGGCACAGGTTCAGCCCGCCGGCGCGCAGGCAGGCCTGCCACCGCCGCACCAGCTCCGCCGTGACGGCCCTCGCCGCCGGGCTGTGCCGGCCGACCTCGCTGATCAGCACGCCGAGCGGGTAGTACAGGCCCTGGTCGCGGTACTGCTCGACGACCAGGTCGCGCCACGACTCCCAGGCCGCGCGCGAGACGAGCTCGTCCAGGTACGGCTGCCGGTCGTCGAGCAGTACCGCGAGCAGCAGCTGTTCCCTGCCCTGCGGGAAGTAGTGGAACAGCTGGCTCTTGCCGGTGCCGCTGCGCCGGCCCACGTCGTCGAGCGTCGTACTCGCAGGTACATTTTCGACGGATGCGGTTCAGTGCTTGCGGTAGTGCACGACCAGGCCGGCGCCGAACACCAGGGCGAGCACGCCGAAGACGATGCCGACGACCGTGCTGACACCGGTCGTCTGCACGGCGGCGTTGACGGCCGCGCTCAGGGCCAGGCCGGTCCACAGAAGGGCGCGAGTGCGGGAGTTGCCGGTGGTGATCTCATTGTTCGTCATGACCAGAACGCTAGTGAGCGAGCGGTGGCGTGAAGATCCCCTCCACTGCCGGAGTCGAGGTGGAGCAGGCTCCACCCCCGTTCGCGGGGTCGACCTGGTCGCGCGGCCAGGGCTGTCCGGGTGGTTTCCCTCCGCCTCACTGGATGTTCAGTTGGTTGGTCGTTGACAGAACCAGCGCGCACTCGACAGGCTGCACGTCCCTGCGATCGAAAGGTGCCTTGTCGTGAAACTCCGTTTTCTCTTACCGGCGCTCGCCCTGTTCGCCGGTGTCGTCGTCACGCCGGCCGCGGCGCAGGCGGACCCCATCGGCGCGGCCGATGCCTGCTACACCTGGGGACGCACCCTCTCGCAGGGGGCATCGGGCGAGGACGTGCGGCAGCTCCAGATCCGCGTGGCGGGCTACCCCGGCTACGGCGCGGTGCTCGGCATCGACGGGCAGTTCGGGCCGGCCACGAAGGCGGCCGTGACGCGGTTCCAGCAGGCCTACGGGCTGGGCGCGGACGGCATCGCCGGGTCCGCGACGTTCTCGAAGCTCTACGCGTTGCAGGACAACGACTGCACGCCGGTCAACTTCAGCTACGACGAGCTGAACAACTGCAACTCCGACTGGTCGGGCGGCAACGTCTCGGCGGCGACCGCGCGCGCCAACGCGTTGGTGTCCATGTGGAAGCTCCAGGCCATGCGGCACGCGATGGGCGACCGGGCGATCGTCGTCAACGGCGGCTTCCGCAGCGTCTCCTGCAACAACGCCGTCGGCGGCGCGTCGGGCAGCCGCCACCTCTACGGCGACGCCGTCGACCTCGGCGCCGGGGCGCAGGGCTTCTGCGCGCTGGCGAAGCAGGCCCGCAACCACGGCTTCAACGAGATCCTCGGCCCGGGCTACACCGGTCACAACGACCACGTGCACGTCGCGCACAAGTCGAGCCGCTTCTGGTCCGCGCCGAGCTGCGGCGTGTCCTAGATGTCGTGACGGATCGCGGTGACCAACGGCACGCCCGGGTCACCGCGGTCCGTCTGGCAGACTGCCGGTAAGTGGACGTCCTGCTGCTCAAGCTCTTCCTCGCTCCCGCGCTCGTCGTGGTGTCCTCTGTGGCCGGACGCCGGTGGGGACCCGCCGTCGCCGGGGTGCTCGTCGGACTGCCGATCGTGGCCGGGCCGATCCTGTTCATCACCTACCGCCAGCACGGCGCGGAGTTCGCCGCGCGAGCCGCCTCGTCCTCGCTGCTCGCACTCGTCTCCCTGGCCGTGTTCGCCGTGGTCTTCGCGCACGTCGGCAGTCAGGCCGGGTGGGTCGTCACCGTCGCGACGACGTGGATCACCGTGCTGGGCGCGGACTTCGCGCTGTCGTTCGTCCGCGTTCCGGTACTCGTCTCGTTCGCGTGCAGCCTCGTCGCGACCGCTCTCGCGATGCTGTGCATGCCGAAGCCCGAACCCGTGGACGCGCTCAAGAAGGCGCCGACGTGGGACCTGCCGGCCCGCGCCGTCGCCACCGGCGTGCTGGTGCTCGTGATCACCACGGCGTCCGCCGCTCTCGGTCCGGGCTGGACCGGTCTGCTGGCACCTTTTCCCGTCGCGTCAACGGTTCTGGCCGGTTTCATCCACGCCCAGCAGGGTTCCGCGATGGCCACACGGGCGATGGTCGGCGTGCTGACGGGCCTGTTCGCGTTCGCGTCGTTCTGCTTCGTGCTCGCCGTGTTCACGGTTCCGCTCGGGACGGCGGCGTTCGGGCTCGGCATCGTCGTGGCCGCGGCCGTGCAGCTCGTGGTCACCCGGCTCGGGTTCAGACCGCCTGCCTGGCCAGCCGGCTCAGCGTCCGCGCGGAGGGCGACCCCGCGTCGGCCGTGACCAGCACGACCTCCTGGTCGTCCTCGGGCACCAGCAGGACGTCGCAGTTCAGCCGCAGCGTGCCGGCGTCGGGGTGCCGGATGGTCTTGGTGCGGTGGCCGGGGGCGTGCACCGGACGCGTCCGCCAGATCCGCCGGAACTCCTCACTGCCCGCGTGCAGCTCGTCCAGCAGGGCCGCGAGCTGCGGGTCGTGCGGGTAGCGCTCGGCGGCGCGCTGCAGCCGGGCCACCACGACGTGCCCGAACTCCTCGGCGCTGGAGCTCTCGTACGTGCTGCCGAGGAAGCGCCGCCGCGCGAGGTTCGTCGTCCCGTCCCCCAAGCCGAGCAGCATCTCCGCCAGCGGGTTCCAGGCGACGACGCCGTAGGACGCGTCCGTGACGATCGCGGCGGTCCCGGGCAGCCGCTCCAGCATCCGCGCCACGTGCGGGCGCACCCCCCGCACCGCGCTCGCGGCGGGCGGCGTGACCGTTCCCGCGAGGCGGAACAGGTGGCTGCGCTCGGCGGACGTGAGCAGCAACGCCCGGGACAGCCCCTCCAGGATCCGGTCGGACGGGCGGGGACCGCGGGCCTGTTCGAGCCGCGCGTAGTAGTCGACCGACATGTGGGCGAGGTCCGCGACCTCCTCCCGGCGCAGACCGGGCGTGCGACGGTCGGTGCCCGTCGCCGTCAGCCCGACGTCGTGCGGCCGCAGGACCGTCCGGCGCTCCCGCAGGAAGCGGGCCAGTTCCTGCCGCGCCATCGCCACCACCTCCTCCACTGCCGGGTACAGGCTATCCCTGGCAGTGCCCGCGCCGGCGGAGCACGGTGATCACCATGAACGATCGCACCGCCCTGGTGACCGGCGCCAACAAGGGCATCGGCCACCACATCGCCCGCCTGCTCGTCGCCGAGGGCTTCACCGTGCACGTCGCCGCGCGCGACCCGGAGCTGGGCAGACGCGCCGCCGAGGAGATCGGCGGCCGGCCGCTGGTCCTCGACGTGACCGACCCCGGCACCATCGCCGACGCCGCGGCCCGGATCGACCGCCTGGACGTGCTGGTCAACAACGCGGGCATCGCGCCGTCGATGGCACCGCCGGCCGGCACGGACCTCGACGAGCTGCGCCGCACGTTCGAGACGAACGTGTTCGGCGTGGTCGCGGTGACCAACGCCTTCCTGCCCGCACTGCGCGGGTCGGCGCACCCGCGCATCGTCAACGTCTCCAGCGGCACCGCCTCCCTGACCTGGAGCACGAACCCGAACCCGCAGTTCGCGCCCGGCCACGGAGGTGCCGCCGCGTACCGCTCCTCCAAGGCCGCGCTGAACGCCCTGACCGTCTTCTACGCACTGACGCTGGACGGCTTCAAGGTCAACGCCCTGGCCCCCGGCCTGCGCTCGACCGACCTGACCGCCCGCGCCGCGGCCGGCGGCGACCCGGCCGAAGCCGCCGAGGGAGCCGTCCGCCTGGCGTTGCTACCCGACGACGGCCCGACCGGGGGCTTCTTCTCCTGGGACGGCTCCCCCGTGCCCTGGTGACGGCTTAAGATGCTCTCATCATCTGAATGACGTGAGCATGGGGGCGAACCGATGGCAGCTCGGCACCTGTACGTGGTCAGGCACGGCGCGGCGAGCCCGTTCGGTGAACTGACCGAGACCGGGCGGAAGCAGGCCCACCTGCTCGGACGACGCCTCGCCGGGCTGCCGATCGACGCCGTCTGGCACTCCCCTCTGCCCCGCGCGACCGCGACCGCGCACGTCCTCGGGGAACACCTGCCGAGCGCCGTCGTCGGCGAAGCAGAGGAACTGGTCGACCACGTGCCGCACGTCCCGGCCGACGTGCCACCGGCCTGGGCGGGCTTCTTCGACGGCTACGACGCCGAGGAAGCCGCCACCGGGGCACGGCTGGCGGCCGCGCTGACCGACCGGTTCGCGCGGCCCGCCGCGACCGAGACGCACGAGGTGCTGGTCACCCACGCCTACCAGGTGGCCTGGCTGGTGCGGGACGCCCTCGCCGCTCCGCCCGCCCGCTGGCTCGCCATGAGCTGCGGCAACACCGCCGTCACGGTGATCCAGCACCGCGACGGCACACCTCCTGCCCTGGTGCTCTACAACGACATGGGCCACCTGCCGCCCGAGCTGCGCTGGACGGGGTTCGGGCCGGGCGTGCGCCCGTGACCTCCCGTCACCTGAGCAGGAACGCGTCGACGACGGTCTCCGTGACGGAGTTGCCCTCGCTGTCCTGAGCCGACGCCCTGAGCGACACCGACGTGGCCCCCTTCGGGTGGCTCAGCACGGTGACCCACGTGCCGTTGCCGCGCACCAGCGGCGTGGCCCGCCAGGTCGCGCCCCGGTCGTAGGACACCTGGACACCGGTCGGCCGGGCGTCGAGGCCGGTGTTGTGGTTGACCGACAACGGCACGATCGCCGACGAGGCCCGGTTGTGGCCGTCCACGGCGGGCGTGAACTTCACGGCCATCAACGGCAACGGCTTCGCCGGGCCCTCGGCGACCGTGTCGGACCTGAAGGTCCAGTCGGCGACGATCTTGCTGGTCAGCGCGCGGTCGCGCACGGCCTCCGCGTGCAGCCGGTAGGTGGCCGGGCCGGGCGGCACCGCGAACAGCCCGCTCGCGCCGGTGTTCCTGCCGATCTCAACGCCGTCCCGGAACAGCGCGGCGGTCCCGGTGTGTGCCGAGAAGCCCTCGCGGTCGTTGCCGGAGTCGGAGAACAGCGGGATCTGGAACACCATCGTGTCGGCCGAGCGACCGGCGTAGCGCGACGGCCTGTCCGGGTTCGAGGGCAGGTCGGGACCGAACACCGCCAGGTTGAACGAGTCGGTGGCGGTCCGCGCCCGCGGGAAGCTCCTCGGTGCGCTGGAGAACAGGCGCGACTGGTACTCGCCCGCGGCGGTGACCTCCGTGAACTCGTTGTACCACGGCGTTTCCGGCGAGTAGAGCTCGTCGAGGACGAACGGCAGCGGCTTGGTGATCATGCCCTCGCGGGTGCCGGTGGTGCCGGTGGCAGTAGCGCCGTGCGTGGTGCGGACCTTGACCAGGTCCCTGTCGTGCACGCGGAGCACGGGGTCGGCAGGCATGCGTCCGTTGACATCACCGCGCACGTTGTAGAGGTACGGGCTGGCGTCGAAGCTCCCGGCGCTGTCCTGTGCGGCGAACCTGCCACCCGTCGAGTAGCGGAACCGGCCTGGTGCCGAGGTCTTCGACGGGCTGACGAGGACGTCCCCGTACTCCGGCGGGCTGATCGTCGTGCGCAGGAAGTCCTTGCCGCCGTAGGAGGTGGAACGGGCGAACTCCACGAACCTCTCGCCCGCCTCGGCTCCACGCCGGTCGAGGACGAGGCCAGCGGGTTTGCCCTGCCGCGCGTCGGCCGTGACCGTGGTTGGCGCGTCGAGGTCCACGTCGGGCTCGATGGCGACGGACAGGCGACCGTCCGATGTGTACACCTGCGACTCGAAGTAGTAGTGCCCCTTGGGTGCGCGGACCGTGAGCGAACCCGATGCGTCGTACGGCAGCCGTGCCTCCGGCTTCGCCAGGTCGACCAGCCGGAAGGCGTAGTCCGGCGTGGGCTTGCCGTCGGTGCCGAGGAAGTTCACCTTGAGGTCGTAGCTCTCCACCTCGCGCGTGACCGTGATGGGTGTGCGGAGGTCCCCGGCGGTGACGACTCCGCTGTAGACGCCGTCGACGCCGTCGATCTTCGTGTTCGTGGTGACGGTGGCCTGGGCGGTCGCACCGGGAGCGATGGTCAGAGCCGCCGGGGCGACGGTGAACATCCCGGCCGGAGCGGCTTTGCCGTCGGGGCCCTGCGCGTCCACGGCGAGGTGCACCGTCATGGGCGACGTGCCGGTGTTGCGGTAGGTCACCGCGGTCGCGATCGGCGCGTCATCGGTGTGCGGCCACCGCACGATGCCGTTGTTGATGCTCCCGACGGACGCGAGGACCGTCGTCGTCACCGCCTTGGCGACGTCGACCCGGCCCGCGCCCTGCTCGAACGGGGTCAGCGCCGGGTTCGGCCTCGCGCTGCCCATCAGGGCCGCCTTCAGCTGCGGCGCCCTCCAGTCCGGGTGCTGACCGGCCAGCAGGGCGGCGGCGCCCGTCACGTGCGGGGTGGCCATGGACGTCCCGGACAGCGCGACGTGGTCCTCCCCCACCGGCGGGACCTGGCGGCTGATCAGGCTGTCCTTCGCCAGCGCGGCGACGATCTCCACGCCGGGCGCGGTGATGTCCGGCTTGATGGCGTTGTCCCGCAACCGCGGACCGCGGCTGGAGAAGTCGGCCAGCGCGTCGGTCCGGTCGACCGCGCCGACGGTGAGGGCGGCGTCCGCGGCCGCCGGTGACCCCGGTGCGCGGCCGCTGTTGCCCGAGGCGATCACGAACAGGGTCCCGGTCCGCGCGGTGAGCCGGTCGACCGCCTGCGACAACGGGTCGGTGCCGTCGCTGGGCGCGTCGCTGCCCAGGCTCATGTTGACGACCTGGGCGCCGCCGGCCGCGGCCCACTCCATGCCGGCGATGATCCCGGACTCGGTGCCGCTGCCGGAGTCGTCGAGCACCTTGCCGACGAGCAGCCTGGTGTCCGGCGCGACTCCGAGGTACTTGGTGTGGTTGCCGGTCACGATGGACGCCACGTGCGTGCCGTGCCCGTGCTTGTCCGCGGTTCCGCTCGCGCTGCCGGTGAAGTCCCTGGCCTCGACGACCGCGTCGAGGAGGTCGGGGTGCGCGGGGTCGATGCCGGTGTCGAGCACCGCGACCTTGGTGTCGGCGCCGGTGTGCCCGGCCTGCCAGGCGGCCGGTGCCCCGATCTGCGGGACGCTCCGGTCCAGCACGGCGTGCACCGGCCCGTCGAGCCAGATCCTGGTGGCGCTGCGGGAGTTCCAGAACGCCGTGCCCTTGGCCGCGACCACGGCCGCACCGCCGATGCTCGGCAAATCGCGCACCGTCCGCGCGTTCAGACCGGGCTGGGTCACGATCAACGGGATGTCGCCGCGCGCGTCGTCGCCGTAGCCGCTGCCGAGCAGCTTCGTGACGTTGAACAGCCGAGGATCGAGCAGTCCGGACCGAAGAGGGCCGAGCGCGTCGAACGGGGTGACGTTCACGTCGCCGTTGACGTCGGTCCGGGTGACGAACCCGATCTTCTCCCTGCCCGCGCCCGCCCGGACCACCGCGCGACCGGATCCGGTCAGCAGCACCCTGTCCCCGGTGACGAGCGTGACCGCGCGCCCCGGCCCGTCCGGCACGGCCGGAGCCGCCTCCGCCCGCGTCACCGGCCCGACGAGACCGGTCGCCGCGATCACGGCGACCGCGACGGACCGTCTCCACCTGTCGCTCATGCACCCTCCAGAGATGTCCGGCGCCCACACAGACATCTACTGGCCGGGCGGCGGGTTTCCACGCCTTGCCAGTTGCCAGTATTGGTCTAAACCTCTGTTCGGCAGTGCCCCAGAGGTCTCCGCACCCGACCTGTTGCGCGCATCTCGGGGATGATGGGGACATGACTGAACCGGACTACACCGACGACGGCGTGCCCACGTTCGACTACGTGCGCGACAAGATCGAGGGCCGGCACCTCACCACCGAGGCCGCCGCCGAGCTGACCGGCGACCCGCGGAACACCCAGGACCAGTTCGACCGGCGCGAGGAGGCCGGCCGCGACCGGCTGGAGGAGATCCGCAGGTCGCTGCGCGGCGACTGACGGCGGCGTCACGGCCAGGTGGTCTCGCCCTCGCGGGAGACGAAGCGCCCGGAACCGGCGCCGGGGCCCTCGGTGGCCAGGGCGACGATCGCGTCCGTGCCCTCCGTGACGGTCTGGAAACCGGTGTGGCCGTTGAGGTCGGTCGCGGTGTAGCCGGGGTCGGCGGCGTTGACGCGCACGCCCTCCAGTCCCTTGGCGTACTGGGTGGTCATCATCGTCAGCGCCGCCTTCGACGCGGTGTAGAGCGGTGCGACGACCTTCGACTCCGGCCGGTCCGGGTCGTGGGTGAGGTCGAGCGAACCCATGCCGCTGCTGACGTTGACGACCACGGGGTCGTCCGAGCGGCGCAGCAGCGGCAGGAACGCGTTCGTGACGCGGACGACGCCGACGACGTTGACCTGGAACACGGCGAGGGCGTCGGCGCCGGTGAGGTCCGCCGGGTCGCCTCCGGCGGGGCCGTGCACCCCGGCGTTGTTGACCAGCACGTCGATCCTGCCCTCGTGGGCGAGGACGTCCGCCGCCGCGGCGGCCACGGACGCGTCGTCGGTGACGTCGATGAGGACGTGGCGCGCGCCGAGCGCGGCGGCGGCCTCCTCGCCCTGCGCCCGGTCCCGGGTGCCGATCAGGACGGTGTGGCCGAGGTCGGTCAGGCGGCGGGCGGTCTCGCGGCCGAGGCCCTTGCCGGCCCCGGTGATGAAGGTGATCGTCATGGCTCCGATGCTGCTCCCGCGGCGGGACGGCAACCAGGAACGCCGTGACGGTAGGAGGAGCAGTACCACCTTCGCGCCTGCCGCGGGTGGGAGGATGGGCTCCGTGACCAATGCATCCGGCAACGGGCTCGGCGCGATGATCCGCGTGTGGCGCGACCGCCTGCCGCCCTCGGCCGCCGGGCTGGGATCGGCGCGCGGAAGGCGTGCGGCGGGGCTGCGGCGCGAGGAGCTGGCCGACCTCGCGGGGGTGTCGGTCGACTACGTCGTGCGCCTGGAGCAGGGCCGGGCGACGACCCCCTCGGCGTCGGTGGTGGCGTCCCTGGCGCGGGCCCTGCAGCTGTCCTCCGAGGAACGGGACCACCTCTACCTCCTCGCCCGGCTCGTGCGGCCGTCGACCGGCGAGATCTCCGACCACCTGCCGCCCGGCGTGCAGCGGGTGCTCGCCCGCCTCGGCGACGCAGCGGCCGCCGTGTTCGCGGCCGACTGGCAGCTGGTCCGGTGGAACCGCGCGTGGGCGGCCCTGCTCGGTGACCCCGCCGAGTCCCCGCCCGCGTCGCGCAACTTCGCCCGCGACAGGTTCCCGGTGGACGGCGGCGCCCCGCACCTCGCGCGGTGGCCGGTGAGCGAGGCCGACCGGGACGCCACCGACGCCGCGGTCGTCTCCGACCTGCGCCGCGCCACCGGCCGCTACCCGCACGACCGCCGCCTGGCCGCGCTCGTCGCGGAGCTGACCGCCCGCAACAGCCGGTTCGCCGCGCTGTGGGCGGCCGGGCGGGTCGGCGCGCACCGCGAGGACCACAAGACGATCCACCACCCGTCCGTCGGCCCGGTCGCGGTGGACTGCGACGTCCTGACCGAGGGCGACACCGAGCTGAAGATCGTCGTCATGACGGCCGTGCCCGGCAGCGAGGACGAGACCAAGCTCCGGCTCGCCGCGATCGCCGGTCACCCCGTGGAGCCCCGCCCGGTGAACTAGGAGTGCCGCGAGGGCCGCGTGCGAGACTCGGTGGCGTGACCCGTGTCGACTCGATGACGTTCGCGCTGCCCCGCGCGGACCTGCTCCGCGCGCGTGCGGCGGCCGTCGACTTCGACCCGCACCTGCACGGCACGTACTCGGTCGTGGTCGTCACGGGTGGTTCCGCGCACATCCGGTCCAGCCGCTGGAGCCGGACCGTCCACACCGGCGACGTGTTCTTCTTCAACCCGTTCGAGGTGCACGCGGGCCAGAGCGCGGGCAGCCCGGCGCAGTACCACGTCCTGTACCCGTCGGAGGCGTTCCTCGACAGCTGCACGGGCACGACGCGGCCGGGCGAGGTCCGCACGATCCGCACCGACGTGGTGACGCGCGGCCGGACGACCCGTGCGCTGGTCGACGCGCTGTCGGCACCGGTCGTCGACAACGCGTCGGTCGAAGAGTCGCTCCGGCAGGTGCTGCGGGAATGCAGCTACGACGCCGACTCCCCCACCCCGGCGTCGCTCGCCCGCACGGTGTCGCGGCTGCTGCGGCAGAACGACCCGCGCTCGACGCGCACGGACGACCTGGCGCGCGAGATCGGCGTCAACCCGAGCCACCTCGCCCGCTCCTTCCGGCAGACCATCGGCATCCCGCCGCAGACCTACGCCCGCCAGGTCCGCGTCGCCAGGGCGCGGGAGCTCATCTGCGCCGGGTTCGAGCTGGACGACGTCGCGCAGATGGCGAACTTCTCCGACCAGCCGCACCTCACCCGCGAGTTCAAGAAGGTGTTCGGCGTGCCTCCGGGAGCGCTGTCGCGCGGCCTCGGCCGCTGAACGCACATCCTGTTCAAGATTTCGCGGCACGCCGTGCCTACCGTCGACCTGCCTGAAAGGTGGTCACGATGCCGCACAGCACGAGCACGCACACCAGCCGCTTCCCCGACGCCGACGGCTACTTCGGCGACTTCGGCGGCAACCACTGGCCCGCGCACCTGGCGCCCGCGCTGCGGGAGCTCACCACCGCGTACGAGGAACTGCGGTCGGAACCGGAGTTCCTGCACGAGCTCGACACCGTCCGCAGAGGACTCCAGGGCCGCCCGACACCGGTGCACCACCTGGAGAACCTCTCGAGCCAGGTCGGCGGCGCGCAGATCCTCGTCAAGCGCGAGGACCTCAACCACACCGGCGCGCACAAGATCAACCACTGCGTCGGGTTCGCCCTGCTGGCCAGGAAGACGGGCAAGCGCAAGCTGATCGCCGAGACGGGAGCCGGCCAGCACGGCGTCGCGCTCGCCAGTGCCGCCGCCCGGTTCGGCCTCGACTGCGAGGTCCACATAGGAGCGGCCGACTTCGAGAAGGTGAACGCGAACGTCGGCCTGATGCGCCTGCTGGGCGCGCGGGTCGTGCCGGTGGCCGCCGGCCAGTCGACGTTGAAGGAGGCCAGCGACTCCGCGCTGGACGCCTACTCCGAGCAGCACGACCACGCGCTCTACGCGATCGGGTCGGCGATCGGACCGCACCCGTTCCCGATGATCGTCCGGGACTTCCAGTCGGTGGTCGGGCAGGAGGCCCGCGCGCAGGTCCTCTCGCTCACCGGCGGAACGCTGCCCGACCACGTCGTCGCCTGCGTCGCCGGCGGCTCCAACGCGCTCGGGCTGTACGCGGGTTTCCTCGACGACCCCGAGGTCGCGCTGCACGCCGTCGAACCCCTCGGCAGGGGCGCCGACCCCGGTCAGCACGCGGCCACGCTGACGTTCGGACGTCCGGGGACCCTGCACGGCGCCTCGTCCGTGGTCCTGCAGGAGGCCGGCGGGCGCCCGGCGGCGGTGCTGTCGATCGCCTCCGGGCTCGCCTACCCCGGCATCGGCCCGGAGATGGCCATGCTGGGCCGGTCAGGACGGGTGTCCGTCGGCACGGCGTCCGACGACGAAGCCGTCGCCACGTTCCTGCGGGTCGCGCGGTCGGAGGGCATCATCCCGGCGCTGGAGAGCTCGCACGCCCTCGCGTACGCGATCCGCCTGGCGGCTTCCAGGCCGCCCACCGAACGCGTCCTGGTCAACCTGTCGGGACGCGGCGACAAGGACGCCGGTTTCGTGCTGGCGCGGGAGGAGCTCAGCTGACCTCGTCGCGCACCGCGGTGTCGAGGTCGGTGGCCGTCAGGCCGAACGTCCCGGCCGTCTCCGCCGCGTCGACGTGGAACGGCGCGTACCACTGGTAGTCCATCTCGGCCACCTCGCGGGCCATCGGCACGACGAGCCCGGCCGCGCGCATCGCGAAGCGCGGCAACGAGATCAACCGGACGGGCGGCACACCCGCGGCGGCGGCGTAGCGCCGGGCCAGCTCGCGGATCGTGACGGCCGGCGGTGACGGCACGTGCCAGGCGCGGCCCCACGCGCGTTCGTCCCGCGCCAGCGCGACCAGCGCCTGGGCCATGTCGACGTTGACGGTGAAGGTGTGCGGCACGTCCAGGTGACCGGTGATCCAGGCCGCCCTCCCCTTCGCGAGGGCGGGTTGGAGCAGCAGGGGGTAGATGCCGTTGGCGCCCTTGCCGACGTAGTCGGAACCGCGGACCTCGACCGTGCGGATGCCCGCGGCGAGGGCCTGTTCCCACATCCGTCTGCGCAGGCGGCCCTTGCGGCCGGTGGCGGCCATCGGGGTGTGCTCGTCCATGCGTCCGCCGGGCTGCGGGCCGTAGGCGTACATGCTGCCGGTCAGGGCGAGGACGGCGTCGTTCGCCCCGGCCGCGGCGACGGCGGCCGTCTGCAGCGGTGGCAGCAGGCGTTCCCACGTCGTGTACGAGGGCGGGTTGGCGCAGTGGTAGATCGCCTGCGCGCCTCGGGACAGCTCGGTCAGCCGGACCGGGTCGGACGCGTCGGCGGCGACCCGGTCGACCAGCGGGTGCTCCGGGCCGGACCCGCCGCGGGTGACGATCCGGACGCTCTCGCCGCGCTCGGCGAGGAGGCGGGCGACGTTCGTGCCGATGGAACCGGCGCCGATGACGACGTGCAGGGCCATGGTGACTTCTCGTTTCTAACGACGTTAGATTTTCTAACGTCGTTAACTGTCACGCACGGCGGCGGCCCGGTCAAGGGCGGTGGCTAGTGTTCGAGGACACGACCGAGGCGAAGTGGCGGAGCATGCCGACCAGCACGAGACGGGCCCGCGAACGGGCGAACACCCGCGAGCGGATCATCGAGGCCGCGCTGCACGTCCTCGAGACCGAGGGCGTCGCGGCCCTCACGATCCGGCGGATCGCCACCGACGTCGAGTACACCGCGCCCGTCGTCTACCAGCACTTCGCCGGCAAGGACGCGCTCCTGCTGGAGCTGGTCGCGCACGGCCACCGGCTGATGCTGGACGAGTTCCGGCACGCCCTGCGGGAGCCCGACGCGGACCGCCGCGTGCTCCGCGTGGCGTCGGAGTACGTCCGGTTCGCCGGCGCGCACCCGCACCTCTACCGGGTCATGAACGACCCGGCGATCGACGCGGACGAACGCCGCCGCGTCGCGCAACCGGCCATCGACGCCCTCGACGAGCTGCTCACGGCCTGGTCGGCCGCGCACGACGTCGTCCTGCCCGATCCCGGCGAGGCCTGCGAGGTCCTCTGGGGCACGCTCTACGGCATCGCCTCGCTCCACCTCGGCAGCGACCGGGCCCCGCTCCTCGCCGAACAGGCGCTCCGCGCCCTCCTGCTCGGCTGGCGAACCGAGGCCGCCGGTCAGAAGGCGTAGCGGACGCGCAGGTACGGGGCGTGATCGCCGACCAGGTCGAGGAACGAGTCGAGCAGCTCCCGCTTGAGGCCGCGCCGGTAGCGGACGTTGACGCCGCCGCCCTCGCTGCGCTTGACCTCCTGGAGGTCCGGCCGCCACAGCAGGTCCTCCGCCCGCGGGTGCCAGCGCAGGTTGACCTCGTGCAAGGGCTGGTTGTGGGTGAGCATGATGACCTCGGCGGCCAGCTGATCACGGGTGGCGGCCGAGGTCGCGTCGCCGAGCGACTCCAACAGCTGCCGCCAGTCGTCGAGCCAGCCGTCGTGCACGACGACCGGGCTGAGGTTCACGTGCACCTCGTAGCCGGCGGCGCGGAAGTCGTCCAGGGCGGCGAGGCGTTCCGCGACCGGGGTGGTGCGGATGTCGAGCAGTTTCGCGGTGCGTTCGGGCATCAGCGAGAACCGGATGCGCGTGCGGCCCCGCGGGTCCCACTCCAGCAGGTCGCGGTTGACGTACTTGGTCGCGAAGGACGCCTTCGCGGTGGGCAGGCCGCGGAACAGCTCCACCAGGTCCCGCACGTTGTCGCTGACCAGCGCGTCCGCCGAGCAGTCGGAGTTCTCACCGATGTCGTAGACCCACGCCCGGTCGTCGACCTGGCCCGGCTCGGACATCGGGCCCTGCCGGGCGACGTGCCGCGCGAGGTAGCCGGTGATCTGCTCGATGTTCGCGAACACCGTGATCGGGTTCGAGTAGCCCTTGCGCCGCGGCACGTAGCAGTAGGCGCACGCCATCGCGCACCCGTTGGCCGTGGACGGGGCGATGAAATGCGCCGAACGCCCGTTGGGCCGCGCACTGAGCGACTTCTTCACGCCGAGCACCAGCGCCTCGCTTTTGATGCGCACCCACCGCCGTGCGTTCGCCTCGTCGCCGTGCAGCTCAGGAATGCGCCAATGGCTGTCGACCTCGACCCGGTCGGCGTCCGGAAATCTGTCGAGCACCTCACGGCCCCGCGGCAGCAGTGCGGCGGCGGGCTCCACGTAGATCCGGGTCGGGTTCAGCAGAGGTGTGCTCACTACTGCAGTGTCCACACGACACCGACAAAAACCGGCTCTTCCTCTGGGAGCAGGACCATAACCGCTGGTCAACGCCGACGTTGTTCGGCACATCACACCGGATCGTGTACTGACTCCACAGCCAGGCGTCCCCGTCGATTCGACACGGCGTTCGACGGCCCACCCATATCCGAAGAGACGATAAAATACCGCGACGACCAGCCTGTTTTCCTTTCACCACACATTTAAACGCTCATTCGACAAAGCGCGTCACTGTTGACACCGCGGTATTGTGGGAGCGCTCCCAGAACCTGTCGGAGGAGTCATCATGCGAAAGACAATCCGTGCCGTCGCCGCCGCGGGCCTGCTCGTGGCGAGCACGGTCGTCGCGACGGCGGGCCCTGCCCAGGCCGACGTGACCATCTGCGACCAGTACGGGTCCACCACCATCCAGGGCCGGTACGTGGTCCAGAACAACCGGTGGGGCACCTCGGCGCAGCAGTGCATCAACGCCACGTCGTCCGGGTTCCAGATCACCACCCAGCAGGGCTCGTCCCCGACCAACGGGGCGCCGGTGTCGTACCCGTCGGTGTTCCTCGGCTGCCACTACACCAACTGCTCCCCCGGCTCCACGCTGCCGATGCAGGTCAGCCGCATCCGCAGTGCGACGTCGTCGATCAACTACCGGTTCGCCGGCGGCACCTACAACGCCTCGTACGACATCTGGCTCGACCCGACGCCCAAGACCAACGGCGTGAACCAGATGGAGATCATGATCTGGTTCAACCGCCAGGGCTCGATCCAGCCCATCGGCAGCGCGGTCGGCACGACCACCGTCGGCGGCCGCAGCTGGCAGGTGTGGCGCGGCAGCAACGGCTCCAACAACGTCATCTCCTACGTGGCGCCGTCGCCGATCAACTCGTGGTCGTTCAACGTCCTCGACTTCGTCAACGACGTGCGCAACCGCGGCGCGATCACCAACTCCTGGTACCTGACCAGCATCCAGGCGGGCTTCGAACCGTGGAACGGCGGCGCCGGCCTGGCGGTGGACAACTTCTCGGCCTCGGTCAGCGGCTGAGAGGTCGGCCCGCGGCGACGTCGAGCGTCCAGGTCACGCCGAAGCGGTCGCGGAGCATGCCGTAGAGCGGTGACCACCCGGCCGGCCCCAGGTCGGCCACGACCTCGGCCCCCTCGGCCAGTCCCTTCCAGTAGCGGGTGACCTCCTCGGCGTCGGTGCCGCGCACCGACACGAAGAACGGGCGGTCACCCGCGTCGTGGGTCTGGTTCTCGCGGACGTCGTAGGCCATGACGTGGAAGCCCTCCTCGGTGCGGACCTCGCCCCACGACAGCCGGTCGGCGTCGGCCGGGTGCTCGACGTCGCCGGCCTGGCCGTAGGTGAACGCGACGACGTGACCGCCGAAGACCGACCGGTAGAACTCCAGCGCCTCGCGCGCCTGGTCCCGGAAGTTGAGGTGCACGGTCGTCTCGATGCTCATGGTGCTTTCTCCTGTTCGAACAGCTCGTTCACTCAGGAGGAGGTTCGCAGGAGTAGGTGCCAGGGATTGGCACCTACTCCCGCGAGAACCGGACCTTCCGTCCGGCAGCAACCCCGCCAGTCGCGCGGACGAGGCCTCACCCCTCCAGGCCGGCCGGGTTCGAGGCGAGGGTGCGGGCGAGCTCGACTAGCTTGACGTTGAGGTCCTGCGAGGTGCTGCGCAGCACGGCGAACGCCTCGTCGCCGGTCATGCCCTGCCTCGCCATGAGGATGCCCTTCGCCTGGCCGATGACGTCCCGCGAGGCCATCGCCCTGAGCAGCTGGCGTCGCTCGACCGCCGCCAGCTCGGTGGTCGTGACGTGCGCCAGCGCCAGGGCGGCGTGGCCGGCCAGCGCCGACGCGACGGCCAGGTCCCCCGCGGTCAGTCCGCCGACGCACCGCGAGTAGATGCTGAGCGCTCCGCGGGGTGCCGGTGGACGGCCCACCGCGGGCGGGTCCACCACCAGGACGGACGAGAAGCCGAACGCTGCGGCGCTCTCCGCGAACTCCGGCCACCGCGGCTCGGCCGAGAGGTCGTCGCTGACCGCGAAGCCAGGACCGTCCGGGCGTGCCGCGTCCAGGCACGGTCCCCGGCCGCTACGGCGCTGCACGGCGTCTAGCGGCTGCACCACCGACTCGGTCCCGGCAGGGCTGGAGGAGGCACCGGTGCGGTCGCGGAGGGTCACGCTGACCAGGTCTGCACCCGGCACGAGCCTCGAGGCGGCGGTCGCGACCCCGGACAGGACCTCTCCCGCCGTTCTCGAGCCCACCAGCGAGGCGAGCTCACGCAGCGCACCACGCACGTCGACATCCCGTTCGACCGGTTGACGGACCACCAGCACCTCGCCGCCGGCCGATGCCGGCAGGCCGGTGACTTCCAGCACGCCCGCGACCGGACTCCCCCGGCCGACCAGCACGGAGCACCGCACGTCCCGCTCCTGCGCCAGGCCGATGACGTCGAGGAGCATCCGCAGTCCGGCGGCCGAGAGCAACCGCGTCCCGCGCAGCTCGAATGTCACCCGATCGGGCACCGGGTCGGTCAGCACGGCATTCCGGAGCGCGACGACCTCGGCCCCTGTTCCCGTCACGTCGCCGGTCAGCCGCACGACCACGGCCTCGCCGGACGGACTGGTGGTGACGTCCAAGCCGGTGGGCACCCTGCTCCCTCCCGCCGAGTCGCGCTGAGCCGGCCGGCGGCCGCGCGACGGTCGAAAGTCGTCCGGAACGAGTTTCCCCGCGTCGGGTGTTCAAACCTGGCACGAAAGGCGCGGGCGTACCACTCGGACACTCCGGGCGGCATCCACTTCGGACGGACTGTCCGGCCTGCGCCGTCACGACCGCGACGGCGGGCGTGGTCCTCGACGGTCCAGATCGCGGAGGAAGGGTTCCGTGGCCATCGCCGCATCAGCTGGTCACCACACGGGAAAGCGCCCCCGGCCGCGGCTGCGCGGCGTCCGGAGTGGACTGTCAGTCCGTCCCGGGGTGGTCGGGGTCGGTGGTGTGGTGGTCCAGCTCGACCAGGGACAGGATGCTGTCCGCGTTCGAGCCGGGCGGGGCGAGCAGCCGCAGCTCGGACCCGTTGGCGCGGTGCAGGGCGACCAACCGGTGCAGGGCGGCGACGCCGGAGCTGGCCAGGTGGGTGACGCCGGTCAGGTCCACGGTCAGGGTGCGTGCCCCGGTCGAGCCCGCGGTGAGGATCTCCTTGCGCACGAACGGGGTCGTCGCCGCGTCGACGGGGCCGTCGACGCGGATCCTCGGTGAGGGCGCGGCCGGCTGTTCCAGCACCAGCAGCGGATCGGCCTGCGTCCCGCGCGCGGGCGGCGCGGCGCTTCCCGTGGTGATCAGCCGCGCGGGCCTGGTCAGCCGCAGGTCGGCTCCGGCGGTGGTGCCGTGCTCGTCGTGGTCGAGGCGCACGGTGTCCATCAGCTGCTCGACCATCTGCAGGCCGAGTCCGCGGTCGGCGGAGGGGCGCGGTGTGCGCCACCGGCCCTGGTCGGAGACGCTGATCGACAGCGTGCCGTCGTCGGCGAGGCCGGCGGTCACGGTGCAGGTGTGCCGCTCCGCGGAGTCGACGTAGGCGTGCTCGGCGGCGTTGGTGACCAGTTCGACCACCGCGTGCCGGACCGCGTCGGCGTCCGCGGAGTCGGCCGGGATGGTCGCCAGCCAGCCGTCGACCGCGGTCCGGGCCGTCGCCAGGGACTCCTCGCTCGCCGGCAGGGTGAGCTCCAGCGCGGCGGGCGGGGCGGTGAGCTGCGCGGCCAGCAGCGTGATGTCGTCGCTGTGCCCGGTGGCCCTGGTCAGCAGCTCCACGGTCTGCGTGCACGCGCGTTCCACGGCCAGTGCGACGTCGCCGCGCATGATCCGGTCGGCGGTGGCGTCCGCGACGACCCCGGCGAGCTCGACGGTGCTCCCGGCGAGCTCGCGA
>NZ_DASVFL010000025.1:0-2707 GCF_036380075.1 Lentzea sp.
ACGATGCCGCCCCTCCCTTCCGAATGCATCTCAGTCCCGGGAATCGTCGCGTGCCGGGAAGGTGCGTGACTTCGCCGGCTGGTTGAAGGACATCAGCTCGGCCAGCGCCTGGTGATATCGCGCCGAAAGGCGATAGACGCCGGAATCGTCCAGACCGTCGAGGTAGTCGTCGAAGCTGTTGTTGTCGATGGCCAGGTTGCCGATGGCGGAGTTGGCGGCGTCCAGCACTGCTCGGAACGCACGACCGGGTTCCTCCCTGACGTCGATCAACAACACCGAGCGCTCGGCGGAGGCGAAAGTCTGCTCGTCGGCGACGACGAGCAGTGGATAAAGCCGGTCAGAAGGCACCAGCGCCACCAGTTCCGGCACGGTCAGGCCTTGATGACCAGGGTCGGCCAGGACCGTCAGCCAGCCGGTGTCGATCTCTTCCAGCAGAGACTGCCACGCCTGCTCATCGGTGAAATCGGTGCGCAGCAGCGGCGAGAGTTCGCTTTCGGGCAGGATCACACGTCCTCCGGAGTTCGGCGGCAGATGGCCGGCGTTGCACGGCAACTGCTTGATGGGGACTGGACGGCTGTGTGCGCGGATCCAGGCTGCCACGACTAACGCGACACGGGAGCTGCCACCTCACCGGGTTGGTTGAACGCCGGCAAGTCGGCTGATGCCTGGTCGTGAAGCTTCGGGAGACGGTAGACACCAGAGCCGTCGAGACCGTCCAGGTAGTAGTCCTTGAACCGCTGGTTGTGGAACGTCAGGTTGCCGATGGCGTATCGGAACGCCTCCGGTGCGGCTCGGAACGTCCGGCCGGGTCTCTCCACCACGTCGACCAGCAGCAGCGGACGCTCGGCGGAGGTGAACGTGGTCTTGTCGGCGACGGCGAGCACCGGGTAATAGCTGCCAGGTGGGACCAACGCCACCAGTTCGGGGACGGTCAGGCCGCGGTGCTGACGGTCGGGCATGACCGTCAGCCAGTCCGTGCCGACATCCTCCAGCAGCGCGTGCCATGCCCGCTCATCGGTGAAATCGGTGCGCAGCAGCGGTGAGAAGGGGCTGCTCGGCAGACTCCGTGCGGTCATGCGCCCTCCAGAACTCGGCGGCGGCGACCAAGCGTCCGTCGATCGGGAAACAGGAACTCCCGGGCAGCCTAGGACCGCCGCACCCGCTCGCGGTGCTTCCCGGATCGAACTTGGTTGAACAGGCAGAATTTCCTGCCCGCCTTCGCACCGCGTTCGCGACAGGTCACCGGGGCGGGCGGGACTCGGCGCATCCGGCGCGGCGGCCACACTGGCGCCTGGCGGCGAACCCGGCCGGAGAGTCCCTCCTGTCATTTCGGGTTGTCTGCCGTGTCCTTTCGGGCGACGTCGGAGCCGGTCCGGGCCGGATCGGCTCATGATGCGGTGGACCCGAGGCCAGGCGCTCGTGCATCTGCCCGGCCGAACCCTCCTCCGCGACAGGAGCGATGCCGAGATGTCTTCCCCGGACGAGAGCGCTCTGGTCGCCAACCGGCACGGTCATGGGAACTTCGCCGTGGAGCGGCAGCTGAGCGCTGTCGGCGAGGTCCACCTGGCGCGGATACCCGGCGGGCCGCAGGTGTGGGTGGTCACGACCGGTGTGGAACAGGCGAGGGCCCTGCTCGCCGACACCGTCAGGTTCAGCAAGGACTCCGCTCTGCTGCGCGGCGCGATCCAGGCTCAACTGGCGAAGTCCGATCACGGGGTGCGGCTGTCGGGGATGTACGGCCCGTCGATGATGTACGCGGACGGAGCCGACCACGCGCGGTTGCGGCGGTTGGTCGCGAAGAACTTCACCGGGGCGCGGGTGGAGCTGCTGCGGCCGCGGGTGCGCGAGCTGACCGCGCGACTGCTGGCGGCCGTCCCCACCGATGTACCGGTCGACCTGGTCGCAACGTTCACGTTCAGGTTGCCGATCACGGTGCTCTGCGAGCTTCTCGGCCTTCCCCTGGAGGATCGCGACAAGATCCACGAGTGGACCACCGCGCTCGTGCTCGACGACCGGGACCGCACGGTTCCCAGCTCCGACGCGCTGGCCGACTACCTCGACCGGCAGATCGCCCGAGTTCGTGCGATGCCGGACGACGGACTGCTCTCCGCATTGGTCCACGCCTCCGTCGACGGTGACGCGCTCACGGCCGACGAACTCATGGCGCAGCTGTTCCTGTTGGTGGTGAGCGGGCACGAGACGACCTCGGGCCTCATCGCCAACACGATGTACGCGCTGCTGGTGCGACCCGGACGCTGGCGCGCTCTGGTGGCAGACCCGGCGCTCGCGCGCGCCGCCCTGGACGAGACACTGCGCTATGACCCGCCCGTCCGGAACGCGACCCACCGCGTCACCCTCGAGGCCGTGGAGTTCGGGGGAACAACCGTGCCGGCGGGCCAGATCCTGATGATCTCGCTCAGTGCCGCCGGACGTGACCTGGGCACGACGGACGACACCGCCGACTTCGATCTGCACCGGAAAGTCCGTCACCACGTCGCGTTCGGCCACGGTCCTCACCACTGCCCGGGTCAGCAGCTCGCCCTCCTGCAGGCCGAGACGGCCCTGACCGCTCTGGCCACGGGTTTCCCGAACACGCGGCTGCTCGACGCGTCACCACCCCGGTCGCAGTCCTCGATCCTGAGCGGGATCGCCGCATTGACGCTGGTGCTGGCGTAGCCGACTCGACCGCCCGGAAACGACGGTGCCC
>NZ_DASVFL010000026.1:0-5365 GCF_036380075.1 Lentzea sp.
AAGATCCTGACCTACCACGTCGTCCCCGGCCAGATCTCGCCCGACAAGATCGTCGGCGACCAGAAGACCGTCGAGACCGGCACCGTCAAGGTCAGCGGCACCAAGGACGCGCTGAAGGTCAACGACGCCAACGTGATCTGCGGCGGCGTGCACACCGCCAACGCCACCGTGTACCTCATCGACACGGTGCTGCTCCCCGCCTGATGACCGAGTAACCGAAAGGGCGGGGCTGACTTCGGTCAGCCCCGCCCTTTTCGCACTACGTCAGACCTTCGTCACCTGCACGGTGACGTCCCAGCCGTCGCCCGCGGTCCCGGCGGAGCCGTCCGGCAGCGAGTCGGCCAGCGCGACCGACACCGCCAGGGTCTCCTTCGCGATGAACGCCTCGTGCTCGGCCACGCTCGCCCGCACCTCCGGTCCGGCCGCGATCACTAGCTCGATCCGGTCGGAGATCTCGAAACCGGCCTCGCGACGGGCCACCTGCACCACGCGGACCAGGTCACGCGCCGTGCCCTCGGCCGCGAGCTCGGGGGTGAGCTCGACGTCCAGCGCGATCGTCACGCCGCGCTGCGACTCGACGACCCAGCCGCTGCGCGGCACCTCGGTGACCACCACGTCGTCCGGTCCGACGGTCGCCTCGCCGTCGGCCAGTGCCACGGTCGCGGAACCGTTCTGGCGCAACGCCTCGACGAGCTTGCGCGGGTCCTCGGCGGTGATCGCCTTGGCCACCAGCGGCGTCTGCTTCGCGAAGCGCTTGCCCAGCTCGCGGAAGTTCGCCTTCACGACCACGTCGATCACGTGGCTGTCGGCGTCGAACGGCTGCAGCGCCTTGAGGTTCAGCTCGTCGGCGATGTCGTCGAGCAGGTCCTGCGACAGGGTCTCCCCGGCCGGCAGGCCCACGAGCGCCCGCCGTAGCGGCTGCCGGATGCGCACCTTGCTGGCCTTGCGCGCGGCCCGGCCTGCCTCGGCGAGCGCACGGGCCGTGCGGACCTCCGCGGCCAGCTTCTCGTCGACCAGTGCGGTGTCGGCCACCGGCCACGTCGCCAGGTGCACCGACTCCGTCGCGTCCGGGTTGCCGGGACGCACGACCAGCTGCCACACCTCCTCCGTGACGAACGGCAGGAGCGGCGCCAGCAGCCTGGTCAGCACCTCGAGGCACTCGTACAGCGTCACCAGCGCGTCCGGCTCGCCCTGCCAGAACCGCGTGCGGGACCGGCGGACGTACCAGTTGGACAGGTCGTCCACGAAGTCCGCGAGCAGCCGGCCCGCCTTGGCCGTGTCGTAGTTCTCCATGCGCTCGTCGACCGCGGCGACCAGCGCGTTCAGCTCGCCCAGGACCCAGCGGTCCAGCACGGGCCGTTCCGCGGCGGGCCGGGCGTCCTCGGGACGCCACTGCTGCTGGGCGGCGTAGAGGGCGAAGAACGACGCGGTGTTCCAGTAGGTCAGCAGGACCTTCCGGACGATCTCGTCGAGCGGGCCGGGACCGATCCGGCGCGGCGCCCACGGCGAACCCGAGCAGGCCATGAACCAGCGCAGCGCGTCGGCACCGTGGGCGTCCATCAACGGGATGGGCGCCAGGATGTTGCCGAGGTGCTTGCTCATCTTGCGGCCGTCCTCGGCCATGATGTGGCCCAGGCACACGACGTTCTCGTACGGCGACTGGTCGAACACCAGCGTGTTCACGGCCATCAGCGTGTAGAACCAGCCACGCGTCTGGTCGATCGCCTCGCAGATGTACTGCGCGGGGAACTGCGCCGCGAACTTCTCCTCGCTGCCGGGCACGTGCGGGTACCCGAGCGCGGCGAACGGCATCGCGCCCGAGTCGTACCAGGCGTCGATCACCTCCGGCACGCGCGACGAGGTCTGGCCGCAGTCGGGGCAGGCGAACGTGATCGCGTCGATGTACGGGCGGTGCGGGTCGAGCTCGGAGAGGTCGGCGCCCGCCAGCTCGCCCAGCTCCTTGCGGGAGCCGATGGCCGTGACGTGCCCGTCGGCGCAGCGCCACAACGGCAGCGGCGTGCCCCAGTACCGCGAGCGCGACAACGCCCAGTCGACGTTGTTGTTCAGCCAGTCGCCGTAGCGGCCGTGCTTGATGTGGTCGGGGAACCAGTTGGTCTTCTCGTTCTCCCGCATCAGCTCGTCGCGCACCGCCGTCGTGCGGATGTACCAGGACGGCTGCGCGTAGTACATCAGCGGCGTGTGGCACCGCCAGCAGTGCGGGTACGGGTGCTCGAAGCGCAGGTAGCGGAACAGCAGCCCGCGCGCGGTGAGGTCCTCGACCAGGACCGCGTCGGCGTCCTTGAAGAAGACGCCGCCGACCATCGGCACCTCGTCGAGGAAGCGGCCGTCCGGACCGACGGGGTTGACCAGCGGCAGCCCGTTCGCGCGGCAGACCGCGAGGTCCTCGGCACCGAACGCGGGCGCCTGGTGGACCAGGCCCGTGCCGTCGGTGACGGTGACGTAGTCGGCCAGCACGACCAGGTGCGCGTCGGGGATCTCGACGAGGTCGAACGGACGGCGGTACTTGAGCCCCGCCAGCTCCGCGCCCTGCAGCGAGGCCAGCACCTCGGCGTCCTCGCCCAGCACGTCGCCCAGCAGGGGCTCGGCGAGGACGAACGTGCCGTCGCCCGTGCGCGCCACCACGTAGGTGACCTCGGGGTTCGCCGCGACCGCCGTGTTGGACACGAGCGTCCACGGCGTCGTCGTCCACACGAGCAGGTCGACGTCCGAGTGGCCCGCCAACGGCTCGAGGAGCGGCATTCGCACGTACACCGACGGGTCGGTCACCGTCTCGTAGCCCTGTGCGACCTCGTGGTCGGACAGCGTCGTGCCGTCACGCGGGCAGTACGGCGCGACCCGGAAGTCCTCGACCAGTTTGCCGCCCTCGTGGATGCGCTTGAGCGACCACCACACGCTGTCGACGTACTCCGGCGACATCGTCTCGTAGGGGTTCTCGAGGTCGATCCAGTAGCCCATGCGCTCCGTGAGCTCGGCGAACTCGCCGACGTGGCGCAGCACGGACTCCCGGCACCGCGCGTTGAACTCGGCGACGCCGAACTTCTCGATCTCCGGCTTGCCGGTGATCCCGAGCTCCTTCTCGACCGCGAGCTCGACCGGCAGACCGTGGCAGTCCCACCCCGCCTGGCGGGGCACGGAGTACCCCTTCATCGTGCGGTAGCGGGGGAACACGTCCTTGAAGACCCGCGCCTCGACGTGGTGCGTTCCCGGGTGGCCGTTCGCGGTGGGCGGTCCCTCGTAGAACACCCACGCCGGCCCCTGCGCGGTCTGTTCCAGACTCCGCGCGAAAACGTCCTTCTCCTGCCACCAGGCGGTGATCCGCCGGTCCAGGGCTCCGAAGTCCACCTTGCCCGGCAAGGTGGAGAAAGGCGAATGCTCCGCCATGTGCTCCTCGTTCCAACGCACTGTGAAGTGCGGCGTAGCCGCTCGCGAGGACGAAGACCCGGACGCCGGTCCGAGCTCCGCGGTACCACCCCGCTTGCGCCCGAGGAAACGGGCACCACTCATTTGACACCGCGTGACGTGCGGCACCGTCCGGTTCTACTGGGGCGGTGACCGCCCGTTCTTCCGGAAGCTCCCCGGTGATGGCCGGATCGACGCTGTTGGCGCTGAGGGTAGCGCCAGGTGGCGGTCCGCGAGAAACCGCATTCGGAGAACGGGGAGGAACCCGTGAAATGCGGAGAAGCGGGCAGAGACGAATCTCTGCCCGCTTCTCCGGAGTACGCCGCCAGGGACTCGAACCCCGGACCCGCTGATTAAGAGTCAGCTGCTCTAACCAACTGAGCTAGCGGCGCTTGTTTGTGTGCCGGTAACGTTCCGTTCCGACGTGGAGAACGTTAGCACACGGCTCACGCGCGCTCCCAATCGGCTGGTCAGCGCCGGTTTCGGGGTGCATCGGCCACGTAACGATCCGGCCACTTGAGCAACTTCGGGGCACCTCGTGTCGTCACCTAATCGGGGGACGCCAAAGCACCTAACGCGCAGGCAGTCTCGGGAGTGGCGACAAGCAGATCGGAAGTGCGTCGATGGGGATGTGGAGCAGGCGCGGTCTCGGGGTGGCTGCGGCGGGGGTCGCTGTGATCCTGATCGCAGGCTGTTCGGGTGGGGGGAGCCCGGCGACCATCGCCGCCGGCGGGGAGTCGAGTGCCGCTCCTCCTCCGCCGAAGCCCGTGACGCTGACGCTGGCGCTGAACAACGGCGCGGCCGACGTGGCGCCGGGACTGCCGGTCATCGCCACGGCGGCCGACGGGAAGCTCACCGACGTCAAGCTGACCAACCCCGAGGGCAAGGTCGTCGAGGGGAAGATGAACCCCGAGTCGACGCAGTGGACGAACACCGAGCCGCTCGGGTACGCGAAGACGTACAAGCTCGTCGCCACCGCCGCCGGTGAGGACGGCAAGCCGCAGACCAAGGAGTCGACCTTCACCACGGTGAAGCCGCGCACGCTCACGTACGTGTCGACGAACCCGCAGGACGGCACGACGGTCGGCGTCGGCCAGCCGCTGGCCTTCTACTTCGACGAGCCGGTGGCCGACAAGGCCGCGGCCGAGAAGATGCTCGAGATCACCACCGAGCCCAAGGTCGAGGGCGCCTTCTACTGGTTCAACAAGAAGGAGGTGCACTGGCGTCCGGAGAAGTTCTGGAAGCCGGGCACCAAGATCACGATGAACATCAAGGTCTACGGCAAGCACATCGGTGACGGCATCTACGGCCAGGAAGACCGCACGATCACCACGACGGTCGGCGACGAGGTCATCTACGAGGCCGACGGCCAGACGCACCAGGTCAACGTGAAGGTCAACGGCCAGGTCGTGAAGACCATGCCGACCTCGATGGGCAACGCGGCCAACACCACCCCCACCGGCACGTACGTGCTGATGGAGAAGCACGACCACATGATCATGGACTCGACGACGTACGGCCTGGCGCTGGAGAACGGCGGCTACAAGACGCCGGTCGACTGGGCCTACCGCATGTCCAACAGCGGCATCTTCTTCCACAGCGCGCCGTGGTCCATCGGCGACCAGGGCAACCGCAACGTGAGCCACGGCTGCCTCAACCTCTCGCCCGAGAACGCCCGGTGGGTGTTCGACAACAGCAAGCAGGGCGACGTCGTCACCGTGGCCAACTCCGGCGGCCCCGCGCTCGAGTCGTGGGACGGCTTCGGCGACTGGCAGGTCCCGTGGACCACGTGGGTCCAGGGCAACCGCTGATGTTCTAGGAGACCGTCACCTGTCCGTCCGCGACGGTCAGGTGACGGTTCACCCGCACGGCCTCCAGCATCCGCCGGTCGTGCGTGACCAGCAGCAACGTGCCGGTGTAGCTCTCCAGTGCCTGCTCCAGCTGC